>JALRJD010000216.1 GCA_023255165.1 Porticoccaceae bacterium
CCCAAAGCGCGTTCCGAAGTGCTGTCGCTGGATCAGGACGCCACTCAGGCGGCTCAGGGTATTCCCGGCGCCACCACCAATACGGTGCCGGCGACGCCGACTACAACAGTCAACGGCCAGCTTGGCGAACAGGAGGGCGGCGGCAGTCTGCGCACCTCCAGCAGCACTACCACGCGTAACTATGAGATGGACCGCACCGTGCGGCACGTTAAACGTCAGGGTGGCAGTGTCGAGCGCATCTCTGTGGCGGTAGTGGTCAACGAACCCACAGCCCAGCCAGCTGAAGACGGCGCTGGCTTGGAAGCCGCTGCCCAGGGACTTTCCGCTCTCGAACTGGAGCGCTTTACCGATCTGGTAAAGGGCGTGGTCGGCTTTGACGGCGAGCGCGGTGATGTGGTCACTATTATCTCGGCCAAATTTGAAAAGCCCGAGCCCTATGAGCTCGACATCAACTGGTATGAAAATGCCCAGACCATCAGTGCGATAAAAAGTCTTGGCGCCGCACTGGTCTTTATTATCATACTGTTTGGCGTGGTGCGCCCGGTGGTCAAGGCCTACCTGCCAGCCGTGGACTTAAGCCTGGGCGACGACGTAAAAGCGATCAGCAAAGATGGCGAACTCAATGAAGAAGAGCTGCGTCTGATTGAAATGGGCGACGGCGAATCACTGGAAGATATCAAAGCCAAACTGAAGCCGAAAAAATCAACCATATCCGCAGAAATGCTGGATACGGCAAACACCTACGATGACAAAGTGGCGCTGGTGCGCCTGCTGGTGGCGGAAGATTCCGGCCGGGTTGCCAACGTACTGAAGAAAATGATTCGTCCCGTTTAAGGCGACGAGGAGAAATAACATGGCAGAACCCCAAATTAAAGACGTAGCCGCCGTAGAGCCAGCACCCATGTCAGAGGCGCTGCAGGACGAGTTAAGTCGTCTCACCAGTACCGATCGCTCGGCGGTAATTATGTTGCTGCTCGGCGAACAGCAGGCGGCGGATATTATTCGCTACCTCAATCCGCGCGAAGTTCAGGCGCTGGGCTCGGCGATGGTCGGTGTCGCCGATCTGTCCCAGGAAGCGGTCAATATCGTTCTCGACGATTTTGTGGCAACCATTAAAAAGCAGACCAGCCTCGGTCTTGGCACCGGCGACTATGTTGAGAAAGTGCTCAACCGCGCCCTGGGTGAAGACAAAGCGGCGACGGTTCTGGGCCGCATTATGCCCGGTTCGTCGAGCAAGGGAATGGAAATTCTGCGCTGGATGGACGCCCGCTCCATCGGCGATATGATCCGCGAGGAACACCCGCAGGTTGTCGCGATTATTCTGTCGGTGCTGGAATACGACGTGGCCGCCGATGTGTTGAACTTTTTGCCGGCGGAAAACCGCGCCGAAATTATGCAGCGTGTCGCCAGCCTTGAAACCGTTCAGCCCTCGGCGATGGATGAATTGGAAGGCATTATGAAGCAGCAGTTCTCTAGCAGCTCATCGGCCAAATCCTCCAGCTTCGGCGGCGTTGCCACCGCAGCCAAGATTATGAACTTCACCAAAGTCGATCTGGAAACCTCGATTATGGCTGGTGTTTCCGGTCTCGACGAAGAGCTGGCGCTGAAGATTCAAGACAATATGTTTACCTTCGACAACCTCTCCGGCGTCGACAACCGCGCCATCCAGGTATTGATGCGCAGCGTCGAGTCCGATCTGTTGATGACCGCCCTGAAGGGCGCCGCCGAAGAAGTGCGCGACACGTTCCTCGACAATATGTCGCAGCGTGCGCGCATTATGTTCCTCGACGATATGGAAGCCAAAGGCCCGATCCGTATTACCGATGTTGAAGATGCCCAGAAAAATATTATGCGTCTTGCCCGCGTGCTCTCTGATAAGGGCGAGCTGGTGCTAGCCGGACGGGGAGATGACTTTGTCTAACATGGAGCCTGAGGACGGCGCGAAAGGCGAGCTGGACCAAGCCTCGTCGGTAAGCTGGCGGCTTAACGAGCTGATTAAAGCGGGTCGCAAAGCCAGGGCATTTGCCGAGGCCGAATGGGCTGCCCAGGATGAGCCGGACAATGATCAGAGTTTTACGCTGTGGACACCAGAGGTGGTCGCGGATGTCAGCCTGGTCGATGCGGAGTTGACGGTTGAAGAGAGCGTTGACGACCAGCCGACCGTTGAAGTGGAAGTCGAGCCGGAGCCGGAAACCGAGACGGTTGAGGAACAGCCGGCAGAGCCCGCCCCGGCCATTGATCAACAGGAACTTGAGCAGGCGCGCCAGGACAGTTTTGATCAGGGCTATCAGCAGGCCATGGATGAAGCACTGCAGAAATGGGGTGATGCACGCAACGATTTTGTCGCCTTTACCGATGCTCTGCGCAAAGCTCAGTCTGATACCAATGCCTTTTTCCAGCCGCTGAAAAAACTGGCTCTGCACCTTGCCGAGCAGCTGGTTCGCGGCGAACTTACCCTCTCCACTGCCGCCATCGAACGACTGGTGGATGCGGCGATTAAAGATATTGAACAGCAGGGTGAGGGGCCGATTGTGGTCAACCTCAACGCCGCCGATCACCAGCAATTTAGCCAGCACCTGAGCAGCGATCTGGCTCATCTCAGCCTGCGCATCGACCCGGAGTTGAGCCGCGGCAGCGTCAGAATAACCATGGATGACAGCGCCATTGAAGATTTGATGGAAAGCCGCCTAAGTGCGCTGAGCAACCAATTATTGGGTCTGCCTGGCGCAAAATCCGCCGCCCCGCTGACCAGAGTGCAGACACCGATTGAGGCTGAAAGCGCCGAAATAGCGGGCTCTGAGATAGAGAGCGCTGAAATAGAGGGCGCTGAAATAGAGGGTTATGAGATAGAAGGCTCTGAATTGGACTTGGAGCCAGAAAACCGGGCTATTAATAGTCCGGCAGCCGATAGCCAGCAAGACACCACCACGGGTCATGACAGCGATAATAGCGAGTCCCGCGATGCTTGATTTTGCCGCCGATATCGAGCGTGAAATACCAGAGCTGAGAGTCGCCGAGCCATTGCTCAGCGGCAAGCTGGTGCGTGTGGTCGGTTTAACCCTGGAGGCCAAAGGAATTATCGCGCCCCTGGGTGCCCACTGCCGGGTTGAAAATATTGGCCGAAGCTCTTTTGTCGACGCCGAAGTGGTCGGCTTTAACGACGATGTTCTCTACCTGATGCCGTTTTCAGAACCGGTCGGCATCGGCCCGGGCGCCCGTGTCTGGGTTGTCTCACGCCATGCCAAAGCTTCCCTTGGCGAGGCATTGCTGGGTCGTGTTATTAACGGGCTCGGAGAACCGCTGGACGGACGCGGGCCGATTGCCTACAGCGAGCAACTCAGCCTTGAAGGTCTGGCAATCAACCCGATGGAAAGAGGGCCAATCAACAAAATTCTCGATACCGGCATCAAAGCGATTAACACTTGCCTGACCCTTGGCCAGGGTCAGCGCATTGGGCTGGTGGCCGGTTCCGGTGTTGGTAAAAGTGTGCTGCTCGGCATGTTAACGCGAAATACCGAAGCCGATGTGGTGGTGATTGGCCTGATCGGCGAGCGCGGCCGCGAAGTG
>JALRJD010000221.1 GCA_023255165.1 Porticoccaceae bacterium
CGCTTTTTTGCTATGCTCCCGCGCTGGATCTTGTTTAAAACGTTTGCCAGTTTGATCGAAACGACTAAGCCAGGCTGCATTCCGATGGGGGCGCTTTGAGAGCGACTAGCGCCAAGCACGGGCGCGGGACCGGGCCAGGGATGACCCATTGGAGCGAAAAAAGGCGCTCCCGTCGGAAGGCAGCCGGGCAGTTTATCCCTATCCCCGATCAACGTTATAACAAAAACAAACAGGCATCCTCGCCAGCCAACAACCACAAGGACACAAGAGCATTGGTCACTCTCTACGGCATCAAAAACTGCGACACAATCAAAAAGGCGCGCAACTGGCTCAGTGATAACGCCATCGACTGCCGCTTCCATGATTTTCGCGCCGACGGCCTCGATGCCGCTACAGTTGAAAACTGGCTGCACCAGCTCGATTGGGAGATCGTCCTCAATCGCCGTGGCACAACCTGGCGCAAACTCGACCCTGAGGTTCAGACTGGCACCAACCGCGACAATGTCGTGGCTCTGCTGCTGGAGCATCCGGCTATGATCAAGCGCCCGATTCTCGATGTTGATGGCAAGTTTACCGTTGGCTTTAAAGCCGAGCAGTACCAAGCTATTTTTAAGTAGATCCTGTTTTTGAAACACTTTTTAACTAAACACTTTTTAATTAAACCCTTTTTAACTAAACCCTTTTCAATACATTTTTCCGTCAACAAAAAGTAAGAGTCAAAATATGAGCAAGTTATACAGTTTCGCAATCGGCGTCGGCAGCAAAAACAGTCAAGGGCAATGGCTTGAGGTGTTCTACCCACAGCCGCTGTTAAATCCTGAGCAAACCCTGTGCGACATTTTAACGGTCACCCTTGGCTCAGGCAGCGCCGAAGTTGAACCCAGTCTCGAGCAACTGGCCGCCCTGCAATCCGCGCTCAAGCAAAATGGTTACGCCGAACTGGCTGACAGCGTCGCCACACTGGCCAGCTCAAGCCGCCCGGTTGTCGCGGTGATGCTGGCCGAGAATAGCGCGCCCAGCTCTGTGCCCCAGGGTTACCTGAAACTGCATCTGCTCTCCCATCGTCTGGTTAAGCCCCATGAAACCGATCTCAGCGGAATCTTTGGCGTATTGAAAAATATCGCCTGGACCAGCGCCGGCGCCATCGATATTGAAGAGCTGCCCGAGCGACTGTTGCAGGCGCGCATGGCCGGTCAGCCGCTCAGCGTTGACTGCGTCGACAAGTTTCCGAAAATGGTCGACTACGTGGTGCCCAGCGGCATCCGTATTGCCGACACCTCGCGAGTGCGCCTCGGTGCCTATGTTGGCGAAGGCACCACCGTGATGCACGAAGGGTTTATCAACTTTAACGCCGGAACCGAAGGCCCCAACATGATCGAGGGACGGGTTTCAGCGGGCGTTTTCTGTGGCGCAGGCTCAGACATTGGCGGTGGTGCATCCATTATGGGTACCCTTTCCGGTGGCGGAAGCATGGTTATCTCACTGGGTGAAAAATGCCTGCTTGGCGCCAATGCCGGTCTCGGCATTCCACTAGGTGATCGCTGCACAGTGGAAGCCGGGCTCTATATTACCGCCGGCACCATCGTCACCATGCTCGATGACCAAAAACAGGCCAGCGGCAAGACCAAGGCCCGCGATCTGGCCGGCAAGAGCGACCTGCTGTTCAGACGCAATTCGGTCACCGGGTCTGTTGAATGTCTGACCAACAAGAGTGCGGTGGAATTAAACAGTGAATTGCACAGCTCTAATTAAGCGCTCTAATTAAGCGTTCTGATTAAGCGCTGCGCATAATAAAGCCAAATAATGAGGTCAACCCTATGAGCCAGATCCGAAAAGTCGCCATTATCGGCGGCAACCGCATTCCCTTCACCCGCAGCAACACCGCCTACAGTCATGCCAGCAATATGGATATGCTCTCCGCGGCACTGCAGGGTCTGGTTCAGCGCTTTAACTTGCAGGGCGAGCGTCTTGGTGAAGTGGCCGCCGGTGCAGTGATGAAACATTCACGGGATTTTAATCTGGCTCGCGAGGCCACACTTAATTCCGGGCTGAGTCTGGAAACCCCGGCCTACGATGTTCAGCAGGCCTGCGGCACCGGCCTCGAAGCGGCGATTCTGGTGGCCAACAAGATTGCCCTCGGTCAAATTGACGCGGGGATAGCCGGCGGCACCGACACCGCCAGCGATGCACCATTGGCGCTGAATGAAAACTTTCGCAAGATGATGCTCGACCTTAATCGCGCCAAAACAGCCGGCCAGCGCCTGAAAATTCTCAGCCGTTTTCGTCCCGGCTTTTTAATGCCCTCGCCGCCCGCACCGGGCGAACCGCGCACCGGCCTGTCCATGGGCCAGCACTGTGAGCTAATGGTCAAGGAGTGGGCGATCAGCCGCGAGGCGCAGGATAAGCTAACCTGGCACAGTCACCAGAATCTGATGGCCGCTTATCAGCGCGGTTTCTTCGATGATCTGATCACCCCTTTTAATGGCGTCGAACGCGACGGCATTATGCGCGACACCCCGCTGGAAAAACTGGCCACGCTCAAACCCGCCTACGACAAAGTTAATGGCACCTTGACCGCCGCCAACTCCACTGCCCTCACCGATGGTGCAGCAACTGTGCTGCTGGCCAGCGAAGAATGGGCCGCGGCACGCAACCTGCCGGTAATGGCTTACCTTACCTTTAGCGAAGTGGCTGCGGTGGACTTCTATTCCCAGGGTGAGAAAAGTGAGGGGCTATTGATGGCGCCCGCCTACGCCGTGCCGCGCATGCTTAAGCGCGCCGGTATCAGCCTGCAGGATTTTGATTTTTACGAGATTCACGAGGCCTTCGCCGCTCAGGCGCTGTGCACATTAAAAGCCTGGGAAGATGACAACTTCTGTAAAAACCGGCTCGGCCTTGACGCCCCGCTGGGCAGCATTGATCGCAGCAAGCTCAATGTAAATGGCTCCAGTGTTGCCACCGGCCACCCGTTTGCCGCGACCGGGCCGCGAATTCTCGCGACCCTGGCAAAAATACTGCAGGAACATGGATCCGGGCGCGGCTTGATCTCTATCTGTGCCGCTGGCGGCCAGGGCGTTACCGCCATCGTTGAGCGCTAGGCCAAGGGTTAAATACCATACAGCCCAGCCATTTATAGCCCAACCAGCACAAATAACAGCCCTGCAGCCACTGCCGCAATCATTGCATAAGGTAACTGGCTCAGGGCATGTTCCATCACCCCGACTCCGGAACTCTGCGCCACCAGCACAGTGGAATCGCTGTAGAAACAGGCGTGGCTGCCAAAGGAACTGGCCGAGAGCAGCGCGCCGATCATAAGCGGAGGCGAGACTTCCATCGCCGCCGCCAGAGGCATCACAATCGGAATGGCAATGGCAAACACACCCCAGGATGACCCTGTGGCAAAGGCCACAATCGCCATGGTGATAAAGGTAATCAGTGGCAACAACAACGGCGACATCATCGGCCGCACCGAGTCGATTACATACTGCGGCAGACCGAGCTGATCATTGACCGCCTTAAACATAAAGGCACAGACCACAATGGCCAGCGGCGGCAGCATAATCTTAAAGCCGTTCATCACCGCATCCATGGCGCCCCGCGCACTGATCAATTTCTGCAGCACCAGAAACGGCACGCTAATCGCCAGAGTCACAATCACCCCTTTAAGCAGATCGATATCAAAGTAAATCGAGAAGCCAATCAGGGCTAGCAGTGGCAGCAGAAAGGTCCAGAGACCGGCTGCTGTAGGGTGCGCGGCCAACTCCTTAGTGCTTATTCCTGAAGTTGTCCCTGAGGCGGCCTCGTGATCAAAATCAACCACATCCGACAGCACCAACTGCCCCTGCTGAGCCAGCGCCTCGGCCCGTTTCATTGGCCCAATTAATGGCAGCCGGCCGGTGGCGACCAGAGGCACCATCACCACCGCGACCCAGGCATAAAACATATAGGGAATACCCGAGATATACAGCGCCATACCACCGCCGGCAGCAGCGCTACCTGACTCTTCCAGCAGCGCCGCAAAGAACACCGCCCAGGTTGATATGGGCACAATCACACAGACCGGCGCCGCCGTGGAGTCAACCACATAAGAGAGCATCGAACGCGACACCTTGAATTTGTCGGTAACCTTTTTCATCGACGAACCAATGGCAATCGCATTCAGGTAGTCATCGATAAAAATAATCATGCCCAACAGCCAGGTAACCAGCAGCGATTTATTTCTTGAGTTTGCCCTCGCCGCCATCGAGTGGGCAAAGGCAGTGGCCGCGCCGGTCTGGATCAACAGCATAATCAAACTGCCCATCAGGCCGCAGACCACAATCACCCAGCCAATGGTGTCGTCTTGCATAATCTCCAGTGACAGATCCGCAACCGCGGTTATCACCGTCGTCGGGTCGATCAACAGCAACCCGGTGACAACACCGGCGAGCAGCGAAAAGATTGGCCTGTGGGTAATAATGGCAAGCAGCACAACAATCAGTGTGGGTATCAAGCTAAGGGCGCCGTAGGATTCCATAATCAGATCCGGAGTTATTATTCTGGCGGCAATAATACAAAGGAATATCGAATGCTGTCGCGGGAAATCTTTCTTTTTGAAGAGATAAATCGGACAAAAAAGAGCTCTAAATAAGAGCTTTAAACAAGAGCCATAAAAAAACGGGTAGATCCAGAGAATCTACCCGTCCTAATTTACTACCTACCTACACTGCTATATTTTTATTGTTGTTTGGGTTCCCCCTCGGGTGACTGATCTCCATTGAAGGTGCTTTGTTGCAGCGATCAGTTCTTTATGGCTCCAATGTATAGATCCAACCCTTATCCGACTTGGCTATATGCGCCATCAATTTTGGAATATGCGCCAACATGGCACGATTGTTGAACTATTGCTCATTTCCGCAACCATTCCGGCAATAACTGGCCTGTGCCGGGATTTTTCGCTATTTCAGGCTAATTTCTTGTGGCTGTTTCTGGCGATCAGCTGGGCAAATTCCCCCAGTAGTGCCCGCGGCAAGGTGTGGCCCATGCCCTCGTAGCGCACCAGCTCCGCGCCCGGAATATGGTTGGCGGTGTCAATGCCACCGCTAACCGGCACCAGCACATCCTGATTACCGTGAATAACCAGTGTCGGCACTTTAATCGACCGCAACAGCGCCACGCGATTGGGCGTGGTTTGAATCGCCGCAATCTGGCGCAGATAACCCGGCGGATTGCTCGATCGCTGGTGCTCGGCAATCACCAGCGCCCTGATCTCATCCTCATCCATCGGCCAGGCCGGGCTGTCGAGCATCTTCCAGATATCCACTGCAATATCCAGCGGCGTCTTATCTTTGGATCCGGGCTGCACCATTTTCAGGCGCACCTTCATCGACGGCTCACCTTTGCCGCGCACGCCGCTGGTCGACATAATCGAGGTCAACGACAGCACCCGATCCGGATAGCGCCCGGCAACAATCTGGCTGATCATGCCACCCATCGACATGCCGACAAAGTGGGCTGCGGGAATATTCAATGCATCGAGAATACCCACCGTATCGGCGGCCATATCATCGAGGTTGTAAGGTGCTGAAACCGGAATGCCAAGGCGGGTTTTCAACAGCAGCCGGAAAAAGCTCGGCGCCTTAACGCCATCCATTTTATCGCTGAGACCAATATCGCGATTATCAAAGCGAATCACCCGAAAGCCCTGCTCCACCAACAGCTGACAAAACGCCAACGGCCAGCGCACCAGCTGATTGTAGAGCCCGGCAACCAGCACAATGGTAGGCCGCTCGACACTGCCAAAGGACTCATAGGCGATGCGCAGGCCATTTGACTGCAGGAATTGGGTCTCTGTCGGGATAACCTGTTCTGGCTGGCTCATCGGTCGCCCCGCACCGCAATCAGGTATTGGTTGATTTTAGGCAGTTGAATCGCCACAGGGTCGCCAAGCTGCAGACGGCAGTGCTCGAGCAGAAAGCAGCCAAACTGGCGGGCGGCAAATAAGTCCGAACTGGAAGCGAGGCTGCTA
>JALRJD010000322.1 GCA_023255165.1 Porticoccaceae bacterium
GCAAAAGCTTCCCGGCGCTGCAACTTCCGGAGATGGCCGCTGCCGATGCTCTTACCGCAATCAGTTGGACCAGCACCTTTAACAACAATAACAGCGCCCTTTCAACAACCAACACCGAACTCAATATTGACGGCCAGTCGCTGACTATCGCCAGCAAGATTGATCACAGCATCAACAATCTGATGCTGCGAGTGTCGGGCAAGCAGTTTGATCTAACCAACTATTTGAGCAACTCTCAGGCGGCAGACAGTACCAAAACCCAACCACAAAATGGCGCACTGTTTGCGCCGCTGGCACTTCCGTTTGCGCTGTGGCTCGGCCAGAGCCAGATGGAATTATCTCTGGATAAATTAATCCTTGGCGATTTCGATGCCGACCATATTTACCTCAACCTGTTTGGCAACCAGAAAGTGCTGCGGCTGAGCTCGTTTAATGCGGATATTTTCAGCGGCCAGGTCAATGCCACCGGGCGTCTGGATATGCGACCCAAAACACCGACCTTTAATGTGCAGACCTCAGTAAATAATATCGATCTGCAAACCGCCCTTTCCGCGATTGCTGACAGCACTGATATCAGCGGACGACTCAGCCTCGAAACCGCCGCTCAGGGTGCCGGCAATGACCTCGATCAGATTGTTGCCACGCTTAAAGGCGGCGGGCAGATGAGTATTATCGATCCGAACTATGCTGCGATTAATGCCGAGCAGCTGTTTTGTAATGCCGCGGCAATGTTTGGTAGCACTGGGGCAAAAAGTGACTGGCCGAAGGGCACGCAGTTTGAGACGGTTACCGGCCGCTTTACGGTTAATGATGGCAAGCTGCTGATTGAAGATCTGAAGACCGCAACTGGCAATATTGCTATCGCCTCCCGCGGCACAGTCAAACTGGCGGAGAAACGTTTTGGCATCACCGCCAATGCCAGAGTTAACGGCTCCACCACCAGCGCCTCTGGCTGCTCGATCAATTCGCGTCTGCAAAATCGCAGCTTGCCTTTTGTCTGCAGTGGCAGCTTTGCCGAAAATGGCAAGACCAGCTGCAAACCGGATGACAATCTGGTGAAAGACATGCTCAAAGACAGCGCCTATAAAAAGCTCGGCGAAAAGCTGTTTAAAACGCCGGTGACTGTCGATGGTGAGCAGCAACAGAGTGGTCAGCAAGAACAGAGCGACCCGCTGAAGAGTCTGTTAAAAGGCTTTTTAGATAAAAAGCTTAAATAACAGGTTAATTAATGCACCCCGCACAGTTTCAACAAGCCGTACTCGGCTGGTTCGATCAATATGGTCGAACCAATCTGCCGTGGCAGCGAGACACCGGCGCCTACCCTGTGTGGGTCTCGGAAATTATGTTACAGCAGACTCAGGTAAGCACGGTTATCCCCTACTTCGAGCGCTTTATGCGGAGCTTTCCAACGGTGCAAGATTTGGCCCGGGCGCCATTGGATGATGTGTTACACCACTGGACCGGGCTTGGTTACTATGCCCGCGCACGCAATCTGCACAAGACCGCGCAACTTGTGGTTGCCGAACACGGCGGGCAGTTTCCAGAGACGGTTGACACACTCAGCGCACTGCCGGGAATCGGACGCTCCACCGCTGGCGCGATTAGCTCTATTGCCTTTAAACATCAGGCGACTATTCTCGATGGCAATGTTAAACGGGTGCTGGCGCGCTTTAGCGCCACCGGTGGTTGGCCCGGTAAGCGCGAGGTGGTCGAGCAACTCTGGCTGATTGCCGAGACCTTTACCCCGCATAAACGTATTGCCGACTACACCCAGGCGATGATGGATCTCGGCGCAACTCTCTGCACGCGCTCGTCGCCCAACTGCGAGCAGTGCCCCCTGGCAACAGAGTGCAAGGCGTTTGCCCAGGGCAATCCGCAGGACTATCCGGGTAAAAAACCGAAGAAAAAAATTCCAGTTAGAAATGCCTACTTTGTGATGCTAAACAATAGTCGTGGCGAGTTGCTGCTGGAGCAAAACCCACCAGCCGGACTCTGGGGCGGGCTGTGGGTTTTTCCTCGCTGCGAGACCGAAGCGGAGCTGGACAGACTGTGCCTCGAACTCGGAGCCGCACCGGAATCACGGCAGGTAATGGCCGTGCAGCGACATACTTTTAGCCACTTCCATCTCGACTATCAGCCAGTGCGGGTTAATCTGAGTGATAGCCCCGTGCACGCCCAACAGATTGCCGAGTCAGACCTGCGCAAGGACCTGCCGCACTTCAGCGCCGACAAGGTGATCGGCGTGAACATCGACCAGTTCCACAAGAACCCCGGTCACCAGCGTCGCATGCTGTCGGCGATGAAGGAGCCGGT
>JALRJD010000326.1 GCA_023255165.1 Porticoccaceae bacterium
TCCTTCATGGACAGCTCTCGCGTGACGAGAGGGATGAGGTGGAACACGAGGTCGCCGGCCAGGTGCCGGCGGAGGACCTCGAGGTGCTCGGCGAGCACCAGAGCCGCGACGTCACGAGCGAGCTCGCTGACGAAGTGGCTGGGAAAGTGCTCTGCCAGTGTTTGCTGGGCGACCTGCCGAGCCGCACTGTTAATTGTCGGTGCGCCATTGGCAAGCCATGCATCCGGGGTCTGTCGGTTGGCCAGGTTGGGATAAACGAAATCGGATTTCATTCGGGCATATGTATCGGGGTGCCCGAGGAAATGGCCTTCGCCTTGCACAGTCTGAGCGATAACGCTGACAGCCAATGTCTGCGAGTCAACTATAATCTGGGTGGCCGCCCCGAGAATGGCACCCAACATATCATTGTCGATGACATACGCCTCGAATGAAGTGGCCATCAACCCGGCCTGGGTGCCAGCTGCCTGTGTCACAAGATTGGCACCGGCCTGTACCGCCATGCTAACGGATAGCGCCTTTTCATATCCGGCCTGCGCATCAGCAATCTTGCTATCGGTCGCTCCGGCGATGGTCGAGTTCGGCAAGTTGTAAAACTGTGCCATCTGGATGGCCGCCGCTGTTAGTATCGCTTGTTCGCCACTCCCCCCTGCCATCCCGCCTGAGCGCAGATCTGTGACCATTGGACGCGCGCCATAGATTGCCGTAACTTCTGGGTTTGCGATCCACGCCAGTACCATTCCTGCCAAGGTCTCTGCGTTGGTCTGGGCAAGGCAGCCGGCGATAGTGATAGGACTGGATGCGCCCATCTGTCCAAAGGTATTGACCATTATCGGCACCCCAAGCTCAGCTCCGGTCAGCAATACATTGCAGGCTTCAGGATCAAACCGCAGCGGTGGCACGACATGGTTGATGTTGAGAGACAAGAAAGGGCGCGCGCGAAACTCTTCGGCGGAACCCGCTAATAGAAAACACATCTCGGAGACATCTTGTACGTTTTCGGCAGTACTGCATGATGTCATGATGTGTTTGGACGTTCCTGACAGCGCTGCATATGCTGTATTGATGTCTAGGTCACGAGAATTATCCATGTCGCACGCCACCATCGAGCGCGAGAAAAACTGAACATTATCAAGTGTATCGACTAGGCGCGCCGCGTCATAAAGATCGGCCAGCATCGCCGGGCGATACGCCTGAGTTTCCAGATCGACTACCATCGGTGATGCTCCGCCCGACCCGGTATGAACTCGCGCGCGAGTCATTATCATATCAAATGAGGGATCGCGGCCGCAAAGTGTGAAATCGCGACGCAATCCTGCCAGCGCCTCTTTCACAAGAGAGCGTGGAAACAGCAGTCGTCCATCCGTTGTTACCTTGCCACCGCGACCGACAACTGCACGCACAGCTTTCGGCGAGGCGTCACTCAACCCGATGTCATTTAGGATATCGAGCGACGCTTCGCTAATCCGTTCCATATCGTCCTGGGTAAGCGGCATCAGGCGACCAGTGACCGGAGCCGCCCGGCGTTGCGCGGGCGCAGAACGGATACTTGTACGGCGGCGGCGTTGACTGTGGTTACTGAGATTACTTTCCATTTTCTCGGCCTGTTCGGTTCGCTTATAAACCTGTCAATCAGGATCCTTATAGACAAGTAAATTATCGTGCATGTATAGATAAAGAAAACAGCATCTATTGGATTTAATTTGGTCAGAAAACTTAGAAACTTGCCCTTGACGGCATTACGCACCTTCGAAGTCGCTGCACGTCGCCTCAGTTTCAAGGATGCCGCCGACGAACTTTGCATCAGTGCCACGACCGTCAGCAACCAGATCAGGCAGCTAGAAGCGGACTGGAATTGCAAACTATTCATACGTCAGACCCGCGCTGTTGTTCTCACCGATGAAGGCCGCTCGCTCAGTCACGTTATCACCCGCGCCTTTGAAGACATCCGAGCCGAAGTTGAAACCCACATGAACCCGGCACGCAAGTCGGTGACGCTGGCTGTCGGGCCGATTTTTGGGTCCCGCTGGTTGGTGCCAAGACTGGCCCGGTTCCGGATGGCTCACCCTCGGATCGAACTCGTATTGCACGAAAGTCCGCGCATTACCGATGCGACGATGATGACATCGCACCTTGCAGTGGACTGGGGTACCGGGGATTGGTCAGGGCTCAACAGTCAGAAATTGCTCGATATTACCTATTCGCCGGTTGTACGGGCCGATTTGGTCGACGCCTGCGGCGGATTGAAA
This sequence comes from Porticoccaceae bacterium, assembly GCA_023255165.1. Classification (GTDB taxonomy): domain Bacteria; phylum Pseudomonadota; class Gammaproteobacteria; order Pseudomonadales; family Porticoccaceae; genus HTCC2207. The sequence goes on from JALRJD010000326.1 coordinate 2,247, forward strand.
CAACCATCTGACCTGACCCAGTTTCCGCTGATTCATCAGCGGGACAAGTCGGAATGGTCAGCATGGTTTAAATTGGCCGGAGTGCCTGATTTCCAGCCTGTTGCCGAAACCATAATCCGCGATTCCAATCTTGTTCTGCAGGCGGTACTTGACGGACAGGGCGCCGCGCTTGGTGTTTTTCCCTTTGTAAAAAACGATGTGGAAAGCACACGGTTGTTAAAGCCGTTCGATATTGATCTGATCCCACAACGATCCTTCTACCTGCTCAGCCGCCCAAGCAGTCCCCGAACGCGGGAGGTCTCGCTTGTTCAAAATTGGATTCTGGACGAGGCAGCCAGATCACTCGATTGACAAGATCTTTTCGGTTGCACCCTGTGGGCTGCTG
>JALRJD010000366.1 GCA_023255165.1 Porticoccaceae bacterium
TGCAGAAAGGCGTACCGCAGTCCATGCAGCGGGCCGACTGTTGCTTGGCACCCGCATCATCCAAACCAATGACGAATTCTTTGTAGTTCTTCAGGCGCTGGGAGAACAGCACGCCCATTGAATACCGCAGGCGTGCGCGGAGGATGGCCAGCGCCATTTCCACCGCCAGTGACATACAGTAGAATGCCGGGCAGTCGAATTCATCAAACAATCAAATTCATCGCACAGATCAAAGAGCAACGGCCCCTATGACCAACCACCCAGCGTTTGAGCTTTTGCGCGAGCAAGAGATACCCTCACTTAATGTTCGCTATCAGGAATACCGCCACCGCGTCACCGGCGCGCAGCATATTCACCTGGCCGCCGACAACAAGGAAAATGTATTTCTGGTCGCCCTGCGCACTGTGCCCATGGACTCGACCGGGGTGGCTCATATTCTCGAACACACTGCGCTCTGCGGCAGTGAAAAATACCCGGTTCGCGACCCGTTCTTTATGATGATCCGGCGTTCACTGAATACCTTTATGAACGCCTTTACCAGTTCCGACTGGACCGCCTACCCTTTTGCCAGCCAGAATAAAAAAGATTTTAACAATCTGCTCAGCGTCTACCTGGACTCGGTCTTTTTTGCTCGCCTCGACCCACTGGATTTTGCCCAGGAAGGTCATCGCCTGGAATTTGCCGACCCGGCTGATACCGGCTCCGAGCTGACCTATAAAGGGGTGGTGTTCAACGAGATGAAAGGCGCCATGAGTTCGATTAACTCGACGCTGTGGCAGACCATGAGCAAGCATCTCTACCCCACCAGCACCTATCACTACAATAGTGGAGGCGAGCCGGCGGATATTCCCGATCTGAGCTACGAGCAGTTCAAGGCGTTTTACAAAACCCACTACCACCCGAGCAATGCCATCTTTATCACCTTTGGTGATATTCCCGCGGCGGAGCATCAGGCACTGTTTGAGCAAAATGCACTGAGTCGCTTTGAAAAACTCGACTGCCATATTGCCGTGAGCGATGAGCAGCGTTACAGCGCGCCGCACTATTTTGAAGAGTGCTACGCCGCCGACGAACAGGAGCCTTTGGAAAATCATAGTCATATTGTGCTGTCTTGGCTGCTCGGCGATTCGACGGATTTGGAAGCCACCATGCAGGCCCGACTGCTGGCCAGCGTGCTGCTTGACAACAGCGGTTCGCCGCTGCAAAAGGCGCTTGAAACTACCGAGCTGGGCACCGCGCCTTCACCTATGTGCGGCCTTGAAGATTCCCAGAAAGAGCTCTGCTTTGCCTGTGGCGTGGAGGGTTCCAACCCCGAGCAGGCCGATGCCGTTGAAGCAATGATTCTCGAAGTACTGCGCGACGTCGCGGAAAATGGTCTGCCTCAGGAACAGGTCGCAGCCAGCCTGCACCAGCTGGAACTGTCCCAGCGCGAAGTGTCGGGCGGTGGCTATCCCTATGGTCTCAATCTGATTCTTACCGCACTGACCAGCGCCACTCACCGCGGCGATCCGGTATCACTGTTAAACCTCGACCCGGTGCTGGAAAAACTGCAGCAGCAAATTCAGGATCCGGACTTTATCAAATCACTGGCCCGCGACCTGCTTCTGAACAACCAGCACCGCATTCGCCTGGTGTTAAAACCGGACCGTGAACTGGCTCAGCGCAAAGAGCAGGCGGAAAAAGATCGCTTGGCAGCGATTCAGACCAATCTCAGCGAAGGGGAAAAGCAGGCGATTGTCGACAATGCAGCGGCCCTAAAAGCGCGTCAGGAGATGGAAGAAGATCTGGAGATTTTGCCCAAGGTCGGTATTGAAGATGTGCCAATGGATATCGCCTATGCGGAAAAACACAGCGTTGAAACATCACCGCTGCCGCTGACCAGTTACAGCGCCGGCACTAATGGTCTCGCCTACCAACAAATTATTATGCCGATGCCCGCACTGACTCAGCAGCAAATGGATCTGCTGCCGCTTTACAGCACCTGTGTCACCGAGATGGGTGTGGGCGACCGCAACTATCAGCAGACCCAACTGTGGCACTCCAGCGTGGTTGGCGCCTACTCGGCTTCAGCCTCGGTGCGCAGCGACAAACAGAGCCTTGAGCAACTGCACGGCAACGTCAGCTTCTCCGCCAAAGGTCTGGCCCGCAATCAACAGGCAATGAGCGAGTTAATGCACGAGTCGCTGCTCAATGCACGCTTTGATGAGCTGGCGCGACTGCGTGAACTGATTGCCCAGATACGCACCCACCGCGAATCGTCAATTGTCGGCAACGGCCATGTTCTGGCCATGACTGCCGCGGCGAGTGGCCTCTCGGCGAATGGTTATTTAAGCCAACGCTGGGGCGGCATGACCGGTTTGGCGCTGCTCAAAGCATTGGATAACAGCCTGAATTCAGAAACGGGGCTGGAAGAACTTTCAGCACAGCTACAACAAATTCATCAGCTGGTGTTGCAACAGCCGCGGCAATATCTGCTGGTGGCGGAAGGCGAGCGCCTGGAAAACTTTGCCCAGGTCATTAACCAAACGTTTGAGGCTGAAAGCAACACCGAAAATGGTGTGGTCGGTAGCACCAGCAATCTGATTCAGTATCACCCCGAACTGCAGCCGGTGCATCATTGCTGGACCGCCAACACCCAGGTCAGCTTCTGCGCCAAGGCCTACCCCACAGTACCCTCGAGCCATCCGGATGCCGCGGCGCTAACAGTTCTTGGCGGCGTGTTGCGCAACGGTTATCTGCATCGCACCATTCGTGAACAGGGTGGCGCCTATGGTGGCGGCGCCTCGCAAGACAACCAGTCCGGCGCTTTCCGCTTCTTCTCCTACCGCGATCCTCGCATCGAAGGCACCCTGGCCGACTTTGATCATTCTATTGCCTGGCTGCTGGAAAAACCCCTCGGCGACGACAAGGTTGAAGAGGCTATTCTCGGTGTTATCGGTAGCCTGGATAAGCCAGGCTCGCCAGCGGGCGAAGCGATTCAGGCCTTCCACGGCGAGCTCAACGGCCGCAGCAAAGCCTCGATGGTTGAGTTTCGCAACCGCGTGTTGGCAGTGACCGATGCCGATCTCAAGCGTGTGGCCAACCATTATCTGCGTCAGGAGTTGGCCCAGACTGCGGTGATTACCAACAGCGATCTGGCCAGTAAAACCGGCCTGGATATTGTTGCGGTTTAATCATCGTGGCTGACTCTAAAGGCTCCAATCACGATAACCTTTTCGCCAGCCCGCTGGGAAAGGTTCCCGGCTTTGTCTTTGATCAGGCGGTGGTGGATGTCTTCCCGGATATGATCCAGCGCTCGGTGCCCGGCTATCAGACCATTATCAATCTCTGTGGTGAACTGGCCGCGCGCTTTGTGCAGGCCGACAGCAACTGCTATGACCTCGGCTGTTCACTGGGCGCTTCGTCGCTGGCGATTCGTCAGCAGATCCAACAACCGGGGGTAAAGATTATCGCCGTCGACAACTCTGCCGCCATGCTTGAGCGCTGCTCCACGGTGTTGCAGCAGGATCAATGCGAGACGCCAGTAGATTTGGTGGAAGCGGATATCTGCGCTATCGACATCAGCAATGCCTCGCTGGTGGTGATGAATTTTACCTTGCAGTTTATCGCCATCGACAAGCGCCAGGCAATGCTGGAAAAAATCTATGCCGGGCTCAATCCCGGAGGCTGTCTGGTGATATCCGAGAAACTGCTGTTTGAGCCGGAATCGTTAAACCAGCTGCTTTCGGAACTGCATCACCAGTTTAAGCGCGCTCAGGGCTACAGTGATCTGGAGATCAGCCAAAAGCGCGACTCACTGGAAAATGTGCTGCTGCCGGAAACCCTTGAGACCCACATAAAACGATTAAGGGCCTGCGGATTTAATTCCGCAAGCCCCTGGTTTCAGTGCTTTAACTTTGCTTCATTGGTGGCGATTAAATAATCAGCCAACCAATGATGTGATGGTTTTGATCATCTTCTTCACTTTTGGCGTGTAGGGCGGATGCATCATATGGCCGCTGCCAAACTTGTCCTGCAGCACGCTGCGTTCATGGGAAAAGGCCTTAAACCCCCACTCACCACCGGACTTGCCAATACCGCTATTGTTGACGCCGCCAAAGGGCAGATTGGGGTGCACAAAATGCATCACCGTCTGGTTGATGCAGGTGTCACCGGCGCTGGTCTCTTCAAGCACCTTGTTAATAGCAGCCTTGTCGCGGGCAAAAACATAGAGCGCCAGAGGCTTGGGTCTGCTGTTGACGTAATCGATAACATTGTCCAGATCGCTAAAGGTTTTGATCGGCAA
>JALRJD010000272.1 GCA_023255165.1 Porticoccaceae bacterium
CCCAAACTTCTCCTGAGCTCATGTAGCGCCAGTGTGAACCGGATGCCAGTGGCACGTCGGCTGCACCTTCCGCAGTCATTTCGTCAGTGATGTTGCGACCATAGAGCATCAGGTCCCAGTTTTCTCCGCGCAAACCGGTGCGGATATTCACTTTCTCGAAGCCTTCCTGATAATCAATGGGGTCGAGATCGCCGGTCATATAGTAACCGTCGGTGAAGTTAACATCGACACTGGCAAACCACACTACGCCGTTGGCAAGTGGGCGGGCATAATCGGCAAACAGCGCGCCGGAGTATTTGGCGCCAATCTGGCCGCCAGCAAGATCCTGGCTTGTTCCAGTTGGAACACCGCCTTCAAACTGCTGCACACAGCCATCGAAGCTGGTCACTGGTGAGTCTGGGGTCAGGGTGCCCAGGCCGCGGATTCCCGATGCCTGTTCAGCTGTACAACCAGCGCCTGGGAACGAACCGTATTCACCGTCGAGGTAGGCCACATTGGCGCCTACAGTCAGGTTGTCGGTCGCCTGCCAGGTCATATCGACTTCGATACCGTCAATGTTGGATGACGCGGCGTTTGCCACAACAAAGCCCAGTCCAACAAAGGTAGATACCTGCTGATCAACATATTCACTGGAGAAAATCGCCCAGTTAAAGTTCATTGAGCCATCCAGCAATGTGTGCTTACCACCAATCTCGAATGAGCTTGCGGTCTCGTCTTCATATGACCAGCCAAGTCCTGGCGCGGTGCGGTCGGGCACTGTGGCAATCTCAACGCCTGGAGCAACAGCAACGTTCAGTAGCGCAGGCTTTTGGTCATCAACCGAGTTGAAGCCACCGCTCTTGAAGCCTTCCGAGTAGCTGGCGTATAACATGCTGGTGTCAGACACTTTCCACTCAAGGTTGATGGCGGGCATCACCTGGTCTGTGGAACGCTTATCGTCAAACTCGTGGTTATAGGTGCCAAACAGGGCGCTTGAAAGAGCTTCAAGCAATGGCGCACTACTTGGCGTACCGAGGCCGGTAAAGCCTTCAGTGTTGGCCATAAACGCGGTAGCTGTTTTATCTTCTTCCGTGTAACGCACACCAGCGGTCAAACTCAGGCTGTCGGTGAGGTTATAGGTACCCTGGAAGAATACTGCCCAGGCATCGGTCTCTTGCGTCCAGTTGGAGACTCGACCCACTGACATCCACAGCGTTTGTCCTGGAACGCCGGCAGCATAGTTGGTGGGTGATCCCAGTAGAGCATTCAGGCCATTGATTTGCGCAACCTGAGTTGGAGTGAATGCAAGGAAAGTTGGGGAACCTGGCCCGGTAACCTGGCCGAAGGCATCGCGTGTTGCCAACAGGGTGCCAGACATAAATGCTGGAACGCCGAGGGTGCCGTCGAGAGCAACGATTCGATCAATCGACTGCTTCTGGTTTTCCCAGTAAGCGCCGGTGATAAACGAGAACTTGCCATCGGTTGGAGATGCCAGGCGGAATTCCTGACTGGTTTGCTCGTAGTCTGAAATATCACTGCGACCAACAAAGTTAACCGGCAGACCATCCGCATCAATGCCGTCTTCGTAGTCATAAGCCGCGCGACCAGTCACCGAAGTGAAAGTGTAGCCATTGGCCAACTCGATATCGATATTAAGCGAGGTGTCTTCGGTGTTGGTATTGGTGCCTTCAGGCTTTTCAATGCCGGCGTCACAGGCAGCTGATGAGCGGCCCAGTGAGGCTTCCAATGCACAGCCACCAAACGATTTGGCATCGCGGTAGGCATCGTAGTTACCGGAAGCCAGTGCCGGTGCAAAACCGGGGAATGCGCTCGGGAACAATTGGGCGCCAAGGGCTGGAATGTAAGGTCCGCCCAGCATTACGCCGTACATAATCGCATCGGCGGCGCCGGTGTTGGCCACAGGTGCGAATTGGTTGATCACAATGGTTGAACCGGTACGGATGTGCTCGCTTTCAGCGTGCTTTAATTTGACCGAGACATTTTCAGTGGGATCCCAGGAAGCGCTGATACGCCACATGGTTTCGTCAGCACTGGGTGACTCTTCATTGGCAAAGCTGTTGTGCAAATAACCATCGCTCTCGCGATCCTTTACCGCAATGCGCACAGCCAGTGTGTCGGTCAGTGATCCGGCGATATGGCCTTCAATCGTCTGGCCGCCATAGGATTCTTTGGAAACGCTGATTTTGCCGCCGAACTCGTCGCCAACATTGGCAGACGCGGAAGTGACGTTAATCGCGCCGGCGAGGGTATTCTTACCGAACAGGATGCCCTGGGGGCCGCGCAGTACTTCAACCTGAGCCAGGTCAAACATACCGGTTCGAACCTGACGGCCTTTGGCCATGTGCACGCCATCGACGTAAAGACCAACTGATTGCTCAAAAGACTGCTGAGCACCAGGGCCAACACCGCGCATATAAATACCGGTGGCAACCGCGTTCTCTGAAATGCTTAGGTTAGGAACATAGGCCGCGAGATCCTGAAAGCTGTTCATGCCTGCTTCATCGATCTTTTCACCGCTAAGGGCAGTCATTGATATAGGCACGTCTTGCAGGCTTTCCGCACGCTTCTGAGCGGTTACGATAACCTCTTCGAGCTGTGCAGCGTAGGCTCCGCTGGAAATAGTAGCAATGGCTAGCGCCAAGCCACTGAGTTTAAGAAATGAGCTCTTCTTCATGGACTTCCCCTCGTTGGTATTGGAAACGGCTTTGAGACCGCATTTATAATTTTCTATTTCAGCTATCAGACCTTATGCACAGATAACAGGCCTCGTTAGGGAGGCAGCTTGGCGGTAAATGGCATTAAGGGTGGCGCTAATGGTTAGATTTATTATTGTTTTACTGACTATTTGCGTCAGCTGAAATCATCATATCGCAACCCCATGCTTATGCACTGTCCAAATGCGACATATGCATGTCAATTTCGGTCATTTCGCGGTTTGCGAGAATTGGTGCACAGAAAAACCCAAGCCAATCCCGGCGTCACTCCAGTCATTGACCAGCTAGCCAAAATGGTGCTTTGAACCAAGCTTTAATCTGCCTTGGGACGGGCTTCGAGCCGACGCCATCAATCTGCAATATTAGCCGTTTAGAGTCACCGCTCAATTCAGTTTGAGTCTGATTGCATGGTCTATATTTACAGTTCCTGCAACAGCGAAACAAATTGATAAGGAACTGTCTTGAAGCTAACAATCTTTGGAAGTGGTTATGTGGGTCTGGTGACCGGCGCCTGTTTTGCCAATGTCGGCAATCAAGTGGTCTGCGTTGATATTGATAAAGCCAAGGTTGAGGCTCTGAGTTGCGGCCATGTGCCGATCTATGAGCCCGGGTTGGAGAGCTACCTGAGCGGCGCCCTGGCAGACGGCAGCATTCAATTTACCACTGATGCCGCGATGGCGGTGAAACACGCGGAGATAATCTTTATCGCGGTGGGCACACCAGCCAATGAAGATGGTTCCGCCGACCTGCAATATGTGCTCAAGGTCGCCGAGACGATTGGCCAACAGATGGATGGCTACAAGGTGGTGGTCAATAAATCGACGGTGCCGGTGGGCAGCGCCGATCGGGTCAAGGGTCAGATTCAGGCGGCCCTCGACAAGCGCAAGTTTAACTGCGAATTCAGTGTCGCATCCAATCCCGAATTTCTCAAAGAGGGCGCCGCAATCGGCGATTTTACCCGTCCCGACCGCATTGTTGTCGGCACCGACAGCGAGCGGGTGGAAGCGATGATGCACGAGCTTTACGCACCCTATAATCGCCAGCGCGACAAGCTGCTGTTTATGGACGTGCGCTCCGCCGAGTTAACCAAATATGCGGCCAATTCAATGCTGGCGACCAAGATCAGTTTTATCAATGAAATCGCCAATATCGCAGAGCGTGTCGGCGCGGATATCGAACAGGTGCGGCTGGGCATGGGATCCGATCCACGCATTGGTTACAGCTTTATCTATCCCGGCTGCGGTTTTGGCGGCTCCTGCTTTCCCAAGGATCTGCGGGCTATGGAGGCAACCGCGATTAACGCGGGCTATCAGCCCAAACTGCTGAGTGCGGTGACCGCGGTAAACAACGAGCAGAAGCATCGCCTGTTTGAGAAGTTGCAGCACTATTTTGATGGTCAGCTGAATGGCAAGACAATCGCCCTTTGGGGTTTGGCATTTAAGCCCGGCACCGATGATATGCGCGAGGCGCCCAGTCGGTTGTTGATGGAATCGCTGTGGCAGCAGGGCGCAACCGTGCGCGCCTACGACCCTCATGCCATGGATGCCACTCAGGCTCTCTATGGCGAGCGCGATGATCTGGTACTCTGCGGCACCAAAGAGGCGGCGCTAAGTGGCGCGGATGTACTGGTGGTTTGTACCGAGTGGAAGCCATTCTGGTCGCCGGATTTTGCGCATATCAAATCGGTTTTGACCTACCCGGTTATCTTTGATGGGCGCAATCTCTATGATCCGCAAAGACTGCAGGATCAGGGTTTGCAGTACTTTGCTATTGGCCGCCAGAATACGCTCGCGCCTGCAGGTTTGGGGAAAGATGATTCAGCTGCGGCCGTAGAGATCCTCAAAGCGGACAATATCGTCCTCTCCTAAATAGGCACCAGACTGTATCTCAATAAGTTCGATGGCAATCTTGCCCGGATTTTCCAATGAGTGCACCGCACCAATCGGGATATAGACAGACTCATTCTCGCAGACCAGGCGCTCGACATTGTCGATGGTGACCTTTGCCGTGCCATTGACCACTACCCAGTGTTCGGCGCGGTGATGATGCATCTGCACCGACAGTTTGGCCTGGGGTTTCACGGTGATGCGCTTGACCTGAAAGCGCGACCCCTGATCCATGGAATCGTACTTGCCCCACGGGCGATAGACTTCCCGGTGATGGATATACTCCGTGCGCTGTTGTTGCTTGAGTATCTCAACCAGCTGTTTGACCTTCTCGACCTGATCCTTGTGCGCCACCAGCAGCGCATCTTTGGTATCCACAATAACCGTGTCATTGATTCCCAGCGTCGCCACCAGTTTGTGCTCGGCATGAATATAGTTGTTGCTGCTTTCAAGACCAATGGTGTCGCCAATCTCAACATTGCCATCGCCATTTTTAGGTAACAGCTCCAGTAGCGAGGACCAGCTACCCAGATCGTTCCACTTCGGGTCCATCGCCATCACCATGGCGTTTTGGGTTTTTTCCATCACCGCGTAGTCAATCGATTCGGCAGGGCAGTCGCCGAAAAGTTTGTGGTCGGGACGGATAAAATCCATATCCGTGCTGTTTTCACTCCAGGCTTGCAGACAGGCGCGGTGAATATCCGCTCTATGGGTTTTAAGCTCATCGAGAAAAGTGTCGGCGCGGAACATAAAGATGCCGCTGTTCCAGAGAAACTCACCGCTGGCAACTAACTTCTCGGCGGTTTTCAGGTCGGGTTTTTCAATAAATTGACTGATCGGTTGCGGATTGTCGGCGGCCGAGGTTCCCGCCGACTTGATATAACCGTAGCCGGTGGCAGCGTGATTGGGTTTGATACCAAAGGCAATCAGCTCGCCATTTAATGCGGATTTTTTTGCGCAGGTCACCGCGGCGACAAAATTTTCCGGGCTCTGCATATGGTGGTCTGCTGGCAGCACCAATAGCGTTGCGGTTGGGTCGATATCCATCGCCCTCAGCGCTGCCAGACAGATTGCCGGTGCCGTATTACGCGCGCAGGGCTCGAGAATAATGCCATTGTGACCGCTACCGCAGAGACGTAATTGTTCCGCGGCGATAAAGCGATGATCTTCATTGCAGACCACAATCGGCGCGGCGCAATCGAGCCCCTTAAGGCGAGTAATGGTCGACTGCAACATGGTCTGGTCGCCGACCAGCGGCAAAAATTGTTTGGGGTAGAGTTGTCTCGACAGCGGCCACAGGCGAGTGCCGGAACCACCAGCGATAATCACAGGTTGGAGCATCAAAAATCCCTTTGAATTAATTGTGCAATGCGCTTTGTGTAAACCCTGATTTGCGTTACCGGGTTATCTGTTTAACTGTAGTCTGAATTGTCTTGAATTTCCTTGGCGCCACCGCTATATTAGCCGCCCTCTGAAGAGAGGCCCTGAGAATATCACCTTGATATGAAGGGGGTCGGTGGTTCGACAAAATGCGGTTGAGCATTTTGGACGAGCCCCCTTCGATAGAAGGGAGGCGCAAGCCCCGAAGGGGTTGAAACAGCTGTCAGCTGTTTCAATCAGTCCGCTCGGTACCGAGATGGACGTAAGAGTAAACAGGTTTTTGTACGACCGTAGCTCAGTTGGTTAGAGCACCACCTTGACATGGTGGGGGTCGGTGGTTCGAGTCCACTCGGTCGTACCAAACAAATAAAGCCTCGCATTTATGCGGGGCTTTTTTGTTTGTGCGTGAGAGAGGCGAGAACCACGGTACGACTAATAATCGCCTCAGCGATTATTAGGGCAGTGAAAGAAGAGGGCTGCCCGAAGGGTGAAAACGCCTTAAAGCGTTTTCATCACTAATTCGCCGGGAGCGAATTAGCACAGACGAAGACTGCACGAAGTGTGA
>JALRJD010000371.1 GCA_023255165.1 Porticoccaceae bacterium
ATCAAAGAGATTGAGCGAACCACCAACCACGATGTAAAAGCGGTGGAATATCTGATCAAAGAGACCATTGCCGACAATGCCGAACTCAATGCGGTAAGCGAATTTGTGCACTTTGCCTGCACCTCGGAAGATATTAACAACCTCTCCCACGCACTGATGTTAAAAGAGGGACGCGACCAGGTTGCCCTGCCGGCGCTGCAGGATATTGCCGATCAGCTGGCGGCCATGGGCCGTGATTTTGCCGATGTCCCCATGCTCGCCCGCACTCATGGCCAGACCGCATCGCCAACCACGGTTGGCAAAGAGATCGCCAATGTCGCCTATCGACTACAGCGACAGATTACACAGATTGCCGCGGTGCCGTTGCTGGGCAAGATCAACGGTGCGGTCGGCAACTACAATGCCCATCTCTCCGCTTACCCGGAGATTGACTGGCAGGCCGTGGCGCAGAGTTTTATTGAGCAACTCGGCCTCGACTACAACCCCTATACCACGCAGATTGAGCCCCATGACTATATGGCTGAACTGTTTGATGGACTGGCCCGATCCAACACTATCCTGATCGATTTTGCCCGCGATATCTGGGGCTATATTTCCCTCGGTTACTTCAAACAAAAAACCATTGCTGGTGAAGTGGGCTCGTCAACCATGCCGCACAAGGTCAACCCGATCGACTTCGAAAATGCCGAGGGCAATATGGGGCTGGCCAATGCGCTATTTGGTCATCTCGCCGCCAAACTGCCCATCTCGCGCTGGCAGCGCGACCTCACCGACTCCACCGTGCTGCGCAATATGGGCGTGGGCCTGGGCTACTCGATGATTGCCTACGCTTCGCTGAATAAAGGCATGGGTAAACTGCAGCTTAACGAAGACAAACTCGCCGCCGATCTCAATGCCAGCTGGGAAGTTTTGGCTGAGCCGATTCAGACCGTTATGCGCCGTTACGGCATTGAAGAACCCTATGAAAAACTTAAGGCTCTGACTCGCGGCAATGTGATGGATCAAGCGACTATTCAGCAGTTTATCGATAGCCTGGAGATTCCAGAGCAGGCTAAAAACGCTCTCAAGGCGATGACGCCTGGCTCTTACACAGGCAATGCTGCACAGCAAGCGAAAAATATTTAGTGATGACGCAAAGTATTCTTGGCGAGATCAGTGCAGCAGAGTTCCTCGCCGAGTACTGGCAGAAAAAGCCACTACTGATTCGCGGCGCAATTGCCGACTTTCAACCGCCGATTGATGGCGACGAACTCGCCGGCCTGGCCCTTGAGCCAGAGGTGGAATCGCGCCTGGTGGTCGGCCGCGACTGGCAACTGGAACACGGCCCTTTTGAGCCTGAACGCTTCACCACATTGCCATCCAGTCACTGGACTTTACTGGTTCAGGCGGTTGATCTCTGGGTTCCCGAGGTTGCCGAGCTGCTCACCAGATTCGACTTTCTACCGCCCTGGCGGCTCGATGACATTATGGTCAGCTATGCGCAGGATGGCGGCAGCGTCGGCCCACATTTTGATTACTATGATGTGTTTCTGCTTCAAGGTGAGGGTACGCGCCGCTGGCAGATTGGCCAGCGTTGCGATGAACGGACTCCGCTGGCGGATAATGCCGGTCTGAAAATTCTGGCTGATTTTGAACCCACCGATGAGTGGCTTTTGCAGCCCGGCGATATGCTGTATCTGCCGCCACAGTTTGCCCACCATGGCGTTGCGGTGGGTAACTGCACCACATTTTCGGTTGGCTTTCGCTCGCCCGCCGCCAGCGAAATGCTCGATGATCTGGCTACCGAGCTGCTCAGCCGAGGTGGCGCGCCACGCTATCTAATTGACCCACCACTTACTCCGGAGCTGGCTCAGGGGCCAATTCCGGCGAGTTATATTGGCGAAGTGAAAAAGCTTTTATTAGACGCTTTGGATAATGATCAGATGCTGGCGGAATGGTTTGCCCAGTTTATGACCGCTCCAAAATACCCGATGCTGATCGATGAAACCGGTGAACAGCGCAGCGCTATGCTGCGCAATGCGGATGGCAGCATCAGTCACTACGAGAACGGTCTTAAGCGTTAAACTGACTCTCTAGTCCTTTGGGCTCTGCCGCTGAATAGCGACGCCTGATCCGGCACGGCGGTAGTCTGCGGTGCCATAAAGAATACTTTTTATAACAGGACGCTGAGGGCTCTCTACCCCGAGCCGCTGAGGGCTCTCTATTTCCTCTCGCTGAGGGGCCTCTATTTCCTCTCGCTGAGGGCTCTCTACCCCAAGCCGCTGAATGCTCTGAGTTGATCCCAGCACGCCGGTTTTATCATCCAGCTGATGCCCCATTTCGCGCAACAGCCGCAGTGTATCCACTGAAATACCCGATTCATAAAACACCGAATCCGGCAGCCACTGGTGGTGAATACGAGCGGCCGCAGTTGCTTCGGCGACACTCATGTCAAAATCGACAATATTCAAAATCATCTGCATAACAATGGTAATAATGGTGCTGCCGCCCGGACTACCTGTGGCCAGGATTGGCTCATCGGCACGGTTAAACATAATGGTTGGCGTCATTGAAGAGAGCGGCCGCTTGCCGGGCTGGATAGCGTTGGCTTCACCACCGACCAGACCATAGCCGTTGGGCGCTCCCGGCTTGGCCGAGAAATCATCCATTTCATTGTTGAGCAGAAAGCCGGCTCCGGCCACGGAGATACCGCTGCCGTAGGAGAAGTTTAATGTGTAGGTATTGCTGACCACATTGCCCCACTGATCCCAGGTGCTGAAATGGGTTGTCTCGGAACTCTCACTACCCAACGCGGAACCGAGCGTCGACTGACTCAGCCCGGGGCGAATATCCTCTGAGCGACTGGCGTGTTGCAGGTCAATTTGACCGCGCAGCAGTGCGGCATATTTTTTATCGGTTAATTGCGCAACCGGCACCGGAAAGAAATCCGGGTCGCCGAGATATTGGCTGCGATCGGCATAGGCTCTGCGCATCGATTCCACCAGGCGGTGCAAATAGGCGGCGCTGTTATGGCCCAGCGAACGCAAATCCCAGCCCTCGAGAATATTCAGCATCTGAATCATATGCACACCACCTGAAGATGGCGGCGGCATGGCGCAAACTCTGTTGTGGCGATAGTCACCACAGACCGGCGTGCGCTCGACAACCTGATAATTGGCCAGATCCTGCAAACTCATCAGGCCGCCATTGCGCTGCATCTGCGCCATTAAAAGGTCTGCGGTTCGGCCCTGATAAAACCCGGCGCGGCCTTTATCAGCGATGCGACCAAGTGTTTTCGCCAGATCGGGCTGAGCAAGAATCTCTCCTGGCTGATAGCCTGAACCATCGGCTTTATAAAAGTAGCCTTTCGAAGCGGGATCGTTTTGCAGGGTCTGCTTGCGCGCCAGCAGCGACTCGGAGAGATCGACACTAACCGCAAAACCATTGCGCGCCAGATCGATGGCCGGTTGCAATACCTGCTTGAGACTGAGTGTGCCGTAGTTATCCAGAGCGTGGATCAGCCCGGCGACGGTGCCCGGCACACCTGAAGAGTGAATGCTAAAGCGCGCGCGCAAATTGTCTACATCGCCCTCGGCATCGAGAAACATATCCTTGTAAGCAGAGGCCGGCGCCATTTCGCGATAGTCGATGGCAATGGTTTTGTTCTCTGCGGCCAGATGCACCAGCATAAAGCCACCGCCACCAATATTGCCCGCCCGGGGCAAGGTCACTGCCAGAGCAAAACCGGTTGCCACTGCCGCATCGATAGCATTGCCGCCACGGGAGAGGATATCCGCACCGACCTGGCTGGCGATCATTTCCTGAGAGACCACCATGCCGCTATTGCTGACCACCGGATGGAAACGCGCATTGGGATCCAGAATCGCCTTTTCACTGGCGGCGACCAGCGAACCATGCAGCACTGAGCCAATGGAAAACCCGATCAGGATAACGACACGAAGAAAAAGATTATTAGTCATATTGGCTTGGCTCTCAGGTCAAAAATTATTTCGCAACAGGCAATTACGCCCCATCTTGCAACGGGGGCTATCTTTTCCTATCCAGTCCCATAAGGCAACCTGGCCGGCGCGATAATCGTGCTTATTTTATTGTTCCCACAGATTGAGTTTGCGGTGAATTGTGCGCACACTTGGCGTGCTGATTTTACACAGCGACCTTGTCACAAGGACTTTTATACTAACCATTTACACTGACTATGCAGACTAAACCGACTATCCATGTTGAACAGACTACCTGGCAGACTGACGAACAGGCGATAAGAACCATTCGCACCGCGGTGTTTGTTGAAGAGCAAAATGTGCCAGTGGAAATCGACTTTGATGGCCTCGACGGCGAATGTATTCACTGGCTCGCCTACAGCGAAGACGGTCACCCTGTGGGCACCGGACGGCTGCTGCCTGATGGCCACTTCGGCCGAATGGCGGTGTTAAAGCCAAATCGCAAGCGCGGAGTCGGTGATGCCATTATGCGTGCAGCAATTGCCACGGCTGCGGCAGCCAATCTAGCCGAGATCTTTTTGCACGCCCAGCTCACTGCGCTGCCCTTTTATCAGGGACTTGGCTTTATTAGCTACGGTGAAGAGTTTCTTGATGCGGATATGCCGCATATCGCGATGCGGCTGGTAATGCAGGACAAAAAATTACAGGACAAATAATTACAGGACAAATAATTACGGGATAAACTCGCATTGTTCCGGAGGGAATCGGTGAAATCAAAATTTCCAATTAATTATCAAAAGGTTAGAGATCGCTGCCGAATATCAAATTCGGCAAAACCCGCATGCGCGATATACAGATGTTAGATTTAATCGGAGGTAAAGGCTCAGTGAAACCTAAAACTGTTGAAGAATATATTTTGTTCAAACCGGCAGAGGTTCAAGAACGGTTGAATGAATTGCGTGCCTACCTGATAGAAGCCGACCCAGATGCGATTGATGAATTAAAGTGGGGTAAACCAGCTTTGGTTAATAATGGCATTCTCTATGTCTATGCCGCTGCAAAAAATCATATTAGTCTTCATCCGACACCTTCGGTTATCTCGCATTTGAAAAAGGAGCTTGGCTCTCGAATTTCATCGGAAAACACAATTCGCTTTTCTATCAATGAGCCTATTCCAAGAGAGCTGGTGAATAAAGTTGCAAACCAAAGAGCATATGAAAAGGAAACAATGGGAATCAAATGGAAATAAATCTAACCAAAAGGCAGCATCGCCCTGCGGGCTGGACGCGCTAACGCGCCCCGCTGCTTTGGGCGTTATGTTTAAAAAGGAAATTCGCCTGCCACAAGAAAATTCATCCTCTCCCATACAGCTAATCTCTGAAGAAGAAACAACCCCAGAAAGAATCGCCGAATTCATTGATATTCTTTCCGACAAATAATCACAGAACAAATAAACGCAGGACCAATAATTGCAGGCTGAATAGTTGAAAGGCTAATCCAGCGCTTTGGCCGACACAATAATGCCGTTGTTGTCGGCATAGAGGTATTCCCCTGGCACAAAGGTCACGCCACCAAAACTGACCGCGATCTGGGTTTCGCCAATGCCTTTTTTATCGGTTTTCATCGGGTGGGTTCCCAGCGCCTGCACGCCAATATCAGTGGCCATAATCTCGTCCACATCGCGGATGCAGCCATAGATAATCAGCCCGCTCCAGCCATTAACCGAGGCTTTTTCGGCGAGCATATCGCCAAGACAGGCGCGGCGCATACTGCCACCGGCATCAACCACCATCACCTTGCCACGACCATCGGTATCAACCAGCTGTTTAACGCAGCTGTTATCTTCAAAGCATTTAACCGTGACAATCTCGCCAGCAAAGCGCTCGCGGCCGCCGTAATTGCTAAACATTGGCTCAACCACTCGCACCAGCTGCGGGTACTGATCACAGAGATCCGGTGTCGACTTATGAGAATCCATAGGTTTTTACCTCTTCATGTTACCTCTGAGTGTTACCCCTGAGTCTTAGCGCTGACGCGCCGCCTTGGCCTTCTGCCGCCAGGCGTGCAGCAGTGGCTCAGTGTAACCACTGGGCTGCCTGTCACCTTTAAACACCAGATCGCAGGCGGCCTGGAACGCAAAGCTGTTATCAAAATCAGGGGCCATGGCAACATAGTCGGGATCGCCGGCATTCTGGCTATCGACCACCTTGGCCATACGCTGCAGAGTTTCCATTACCTGGTCAATATTGCAGATGCCGTGATGCAACCAGTTGGCAATATGCTGGCTGGAAATGCGCAGTGTGGCGCGGTCTTCCATCAAGCCAACATTGTTGATATCCGGCACTTTGGAACAACCAACACCCTGCTCAACCCAGCGCACCACGTAACCGAGCATGCCCTGAACATTGTTATCCAGCTCAAGCTGGATCTCTTCGGCACTCAGCCCGCGATCGCCAAGCAGCGGGATGGTCAAAATATCGTCCAGGCTGGCCTGGGGACGGCTGGAAATTTGCTCCTGCACCGCGGCGACATCGACCTGATGGTAGTGCATCGCATGCAGTGTCGCGGCTGTTGGCGACGGCACCCAAGCGGTGTTGGCGCCGGCTTTGGGGTGGCCGATTTTGATGCGCATCATATCCGCCATATTGTCCGGAATCGCCCACATCCCTTTACCAATCTGGGCCTTGCCTTTAAGCCCGCAGGCCAAACCGATGTCGACATTGCGATCTTCGTAGGCGCTGATCCAGGGCATGGCTTT
>JALRJD010000082.1 GCA_023255165.1 Porticoccaceae bacterium
AACAATACGTTTCATATCGGTCATATAGCCGCGCAGTTCATGACCAATAATTTCCACATCATGGTCGCGAATCGCGTCATTGACTTCAATCAGACGAACATTGTCCACCGCGTTTGAGCTATTGGTTAAGCCGCCACCCAGCTCTTCCAGGGTCAGGCTGTTGGCGTGCTCCTGCAGTAAAGGCACCGCGGCATGGCTAAACAGATAGTTGCCATATTCCGCTGTGTCCGAGATCACCACATTCATTTCATAGAGCTTGTTACGGGCGATACAGTTGGCGATCAGCGGGGTCTCGTGCAGCGACTCGTAATACGCGGACTCTTCGATAATGCCTGAGGCAACCATGGTTTCAAACGCCAGTTCAACGCCGGCTTTAATCATGGCGACCAGATAAATGCCTTTGTCGTAGTATTCCTGCTCGGTGATTTCGATATCGCAATCCGGCGCCTGCTCAAATGTGGTGTCGGCAGTTGCGGCGCGCCACTTCAGCAGATTGGCGTCGTCATTGGCCCAGTCGATCATCATCGTGCGCGAAAACTCACCTTCGATAATATCGTCCATATGCTTTTCAAACAGCGGGCGCAGAATCACTTTTAGCTGCTCGGACATATCAAAGGCTTTGATTTTGGCCGGGTTGCTAAGGCGATCCATCATATTGGTGATGCCGCCGTGCTTAAGGCCTTCGGTGACTGTCTCCCAGCCATATTGAATCAGCTTGCGTGCATAACCGGCATCGACGCCGAGCTGGAGCAGTTGCTGGTGACCGAGAATGGCGCCAGTCTGCAACATGCCGCAGAGAATAGTCTGCTCGCCCATCAGGTCGGATTTTACTTCGGCTATAAATGAAGACTCGAGCACGCCAGCGCGATCACCACCAGTGGCTGAGGCATAGGCTTTGGCGATAGCCAGGCCATTGCCATTGGGATCGTTTTCCGGGTGTACGGCGATCAGTGTGGGTACGCCGAAGCCGCGCTTGTACTCTTCGCGAACTTCAGTGCCCGGGCATTTCGGGGCAACCATTATCACAGTGATATCGGGGCGAATCTGCATGCCCTCTTCAACAATGTTAAAGCCGTGGGAATAGGAGAGAGTGGCGCCTTTCTTCATCAGTGGCATAACCGCGGTCACGGCCGCAGTGTGCTGCTTGTCTGGCGTCAGGTTGAGGACCAGATCGGCATCCGGGACCAGCTCTTCAGCGGTGCCAACCTTAAAGCCGTTTTCAGTGGCCCAGCGGAATGACTGACGCTTTTCGGCGATCGCCTGCTCACGCAGTGCGTAGGAGATATTCAACCCTGAGTCGCGCATATTGAGGCCCTGGTTAAGACCCTGGGCGCCACAGCCGATAATCACGATATTCCAGCCTTTGATCAGCTCGCAGCCATCGGTAAATTCACTGCGATCCATAAAGCGGCATTTGCCCAGCTGCGTCAATTTGTCGCGCAAGCTGAGGGTATTAAAGTAGTTAGCCATTTTCTCTCTCCGTCCACCGCCGTGCGGCGGATAGTTTCTTTGTTAGTTTCTTTGTTAGTTTCTCTGTCAGTGTTTTGTTAGCGCCAGATCAAGGGGCCGTGACAAACAATAATCGAGCCCAATCTCAGCGGACGCGCAGTTTACGTCGTTTTTGATATTGCTTAAAACGATATATATTCATCACAGTGTTGCAAATTTTGCAATATGGGTTGTCTCTGGTTATGCTGCGGCCATGGATATTCGATCGCTGACACTGTTTCAACATCTCGCCACCAGCCTGCATTTTGGTAAAACCGCTGCCGCCTGCCACCTTAGCCCCTCGACCCTGAGCCGTTCCATTCAGCGCCTGGAAGAGCAGCTTGGCAGTCAGCTGCTGATTCGCGATAACCGCTCGGTGCTGCTGACCAGTGAGGGCAAAAAACTGCTTGCCTACGCGGACCAGCAGATCGCCCAGTTTGAGAGCTTGAAGCAGTCACTGAATCAGTCGCAAAAAGAGCTCAGTGGTTCATTGAAACTCTATTGTTCGGTGACTGCCTCATACTCCTACCTGCCGCCGTTGCTGGAAAAGTTTCGTCAGGCCCACCCCAATATTGATATCAACCTCGACACCGGCGATGCCGCCGACGGTATTGATCAGATTAAAAACCAGAAAGTCGATCTCGCGATTGCCGCGCGCCCGGATGAGCTGTCACCGCGCATTCATTTTCAAACCATCGCCACTGTGCCCCTGGCCATCGCCGCGCCGACCATTAGCTGCGCGGTGAAGCAGGCACTGCAATCAGAGACCATTGATTGGGCCAACCTGCCGATTATTCTGCCTGAGCACGGTGTGGCGCGAAAACGCTTCGAGCAGTGGTTTCGTCAGCATCACAATGGCCGGCCCAATGTCTATGCCCAGGTCTCCGGTCAGGAGGCGCTGGTCAGTATGGTGGCGCTGGGTTGCGGGATTGGTATTGCCCCTAATGTGGTTATCGAGAACAGCCCGGTGAAAGATCGGGTGGAACTGCTGCCAGAGACCAATATCCCACCCTTTGATCTAGGCCTCTGCTGTTTTAGCAAAAAACTCGATGACCCGATTGTGGCTGAGTTTATGGCCATGGCGTACAGCCCTGAGCGTTAAGCAGCCCTGAGCGTTAAAGCAGCCCTGAGCAATAAAAAGCCCTGAGCGATAAAAAGCCCCTGGCTGCTAAAAACTAGCCACCTGATTGGTAAACAACCCCTCGTCAGGTACCACCCCGAGACCGGGGCCGCTGGGCAGTTTGATATGGCCATCTTTAATCACAATGCCATTTTTCGAGTCGTAGTGACCTTCAATATAGGGTTGTGCCAGCCACGCCCCTTCAAACAATTTCGGTTTTACCGTGGCGCCGAGATGAACACAGGCGGCGGCAATAATATCACCACCCCATGAATCGTCCGACGTATGGTGCAGATTGCGTGCCTCACAGATATCACGGAAGCTGGCCATCGGCATCAGGCCGCCAATGCGTGTTACCTTCATGCCAAAACCGTCCACCAAGCCGCCCGCTGCGGCACGGATAACGGTGGCCAGATCGATCGCACTTTCGTCAATATAGATCGGGTGATGCAGCTGTTGGCGGATCGCCGCAATCTCGTCGAGGCTGTCGCAGGGCTGCTCAAGAATAAATGGAATATCGGCACACTCGCGACTCAGTCGCAACGCATCTCTGGTGGTCAAGCCGCGATTGCCATCCACCGCCAAACGCATTTTGGTGCCCACCGTTTCCCAGACTTTGCGTACCACTGCAATATCAATCTCCACTGGCCGGCCGCTGATCTTGATCTGCATCCTCGGGAAACCCTGAGCCAACTTGTCCGCAGCGATGCGGGCAATCTCATCGGGCTCGCCCACCGCGCTGGCATAGTAAGATGGCACGCGGTCAGTGACCGCGCCGCCTAGCAACGTGGCAACCGAAAGGCCGGTTTTTTTACCGAGAAGATCATAGGCGGCGATATCAATGGCCGCCTTGGCATAGTTATGGCCATTGAGCAGACCATCCATACGGCGATGCAACAGCAGCGGTTGGGTTGCGTCGGCGCCAATAATGCCCGGCGCCATTTCGACCAGGGCGGCTCGCGCGCCCGCCGCATGGCTCGGCGCATAGGTCGATCCCACCGGGCAGGTTTCGCCCCAGCCGACCAGGCCGCAGTCACTTTCAAGTTTGACCAGCGTTGTATCGAGACTGGTAACCAGTGCATTGGCCATGCGGTAGCTGCCGCCTTTGACTGGCAGATCGTGCTGATAGATAGTGAGTTTACTGATTTTCATAATAGGCCTGCCAGGGAGGGGTTAAGTCACGGTGTAGCCGCCGTCACTATCGCCTACTTTCGCCGCGAAAAGGCTGGTTTGCGTAACGTTAACCAATGGATTTTGACCATCGAATATTTTTATTATTTGCGATGCATACTAGAGTGCGGCGCGGAGTGGTTCAAACAGTTTTTGAAGCCATAAGTAACTCTTATGGAATGAGTATGCAGTACTGCCCTTGCCTTTAGCGACGGAATTGAATGTCAGGTCGTCGATGATCTGTTCTTGCTGGTTGGCAGCCTTCAGCCAAACTTAGGGGCTCAGTAATTGCGCACAATACATCAAACAAGGCTCTAACGCAGACTCGCGTCACCTTTGGCTAAGCCCCGGGCAGCGAAGAGAAAACCAATCGTCAGCAGACCAAATCCATAGCAGGCGAAGACGGTATACACGGACGTTGAGTCAGTAATCAGTTGTGCCGCGATAATGGGGCCAAGCGCAACGCCGGAAAGCTGGGCGGTTCCGATAAAGTTGGCGCTCCGCAAAGTGGGGTCTAACTCGATGACCAGCGGTAAATGGAACGGCGGCACAAACATCCAGACAAAAGAGAATACAATCAGGCTGATATACAGCGCTGAAACATTCTTCATTGTCATAAATACGAAGGCACTCAAAACAACCACGATCATTCCACCCAGCAGCGCCTTGGTGGGGCTTAGGCGCGAGGCAAAGAAAATGGCGCACAGGCCCGCCGCGATCTGTGCAGCGATGGCCATGCTAAGCGCTGATTTCAGGTGTTGATCTGGATAGCCAAGTTCCTTTCCGAGGGGCAAGACATAAACCCAAAATCCCATAATGCTGGCGATAAACAGCCCGGATGCGATCAGGCCTAAAATACCCGGCAGAGGAGGGGTGCCGCTCGATGATTGGCCTTCCGCCAAATCATAAGAGGCCGGCATCCAGTAAACCGACAGTAGCAGCGCCAGATTTGCTAGAGCCAATAACCCATAACCACCAGCCGCCCCTGCAGCGTCTGCTAGCCAATGGGTAATAAGCAATGAAAACAGGAATGAAATGACGGCTTGAGAGGTAACATAGACCGCGAAGGTGCGACCAGGAACCAACGAACGTGCCATCAACCCAAGCAATATCCAAAGCAGCGTTCCAGAGCAGAGGCCGCTTATTCCGCGAAGCAGGATGACACTCAATCCTGTACTGAAGGCAGTGCCTAAATTAGCCAGCAATGCAAACACCAGCGCTAACGCGGCAATGCGCTTTAATTGCAATGGTTTAAGAAAAAGAGCAGCGAGGGTCGTACCCAGTGTCATGCCAATGGCCTCTGAGGTCGCGGCTTGTCCTATTTGCACGACATTGAGCTGTCCTTGATCCAGGAGCCCTCCAAGCAGAATGGGTTGCAGGGCAGCAACGCAACCCGAGATAACGCCCATACTGATCACGATGATGGATTCAAGCTGGGTAAAGGTCTGTTTTAGCTGGTTAGACATAAGGCCTCCGACTTATTCTAGTTGGATTAATGGCTTCATCTAGGGAGGGGTGCTGACGGGCTTGGGCGAACCGGGCGCTATCGACTTCACCGTAGGAATCCATTTGACCCTTTTATTTTTATAGGGAGATGGTAGCTACGGGTGGACTTGAACCACCGACCCCAGCATTATGAATGCTGTGCTCTAACCAGCTGAGCTACGTAGCCATTGCTCTTTTAGAGAGGGCGCGAATTTTCTCGATTTTGCCAGGGGTTGTCAAGGCGTTTTCCGCAGTCGGTTGCGCGACGCTTTTATCCTTTCGTGGGCAATTCATGATCCCGATAATGGGGGTCCAGCCAGCATTGGGGCAGGGATTCCCCGGATAGAAAAACCAGGTGTGCTTTAGGGATGGTTTCCGGCTCCTGCGCTTCTTCCCCGTAGCGATAGCGCCCGGCAACGTCTTGGCGAACTGAGCATTCCTTATCTTCAGCCTGGCTCATCAATCATGCCTGGCAAGGTGAACCCGGTTATTCCTGAAGCGGTCATGATGGTCTGTGCTCGCGTAATCGGAAACGACGCCACCGTGGCTTGGGCTGGTGCCACTGGAAACTTTGAACTCAACGTAGCGATCCCGGTGATGGGAAACGCATTGCTTGAGTCAATTCGTTTGCTTTCAAACTCACTTCGCCTACTTGCCGACAAGACCATCAAGGGCCTTGAGGCAAACGAGGAACGTGCCCGTGCCCTAGCCGAGTCAAGCCCATCAATTGTGACTCCATTAAACAAGTACATCGGCTACGAGGCAGCGGCAAAGATTGCCAAGCACTCGGTAGCAAAGAGCATCACCGTGCGAGAGGCAACAATTGAACTTGGCTACGTTGATGGCGAGAAGCTAACCATGGAGCAACTAGATAAGGCGCTTGACGTGCTTTCGATGA
>JALRJD010000226.1 GCA_023255165.1 Porticoccaceae bacterium
CGTTTACTGCCTACGGTGTCGCTTAAAAGTTGTACTTGGCCTGCAGTGCAACGTTCAGCGGACGGTTGACAAAGGCGTAGTAGGAATTACCCGCGCCACTTGTCAGGGTGCCAGCCAGCGGCGTGTTGCCACCAAAGTTGATTACTGTCTCATCGGTCAGGTTGCGGCCGATCAGAGCCACTTCCCAAGTGCCGTCAGCATCGCTGAGTGCCAGGCGACCATTAACCATGGTGGTGGCATCCTGTTTGGTTGCCGGGTCCAGGTTTGCTGCATAGAGATAGTCATCCATGTAGGCGAGATCAACCGATGCCTGCAGCACCAGGCCTTCGCCCACATCACCTACCCATGCGGCACCAAGATTGGCTTGCAGCTCAGGGGTGTACTCTTTGCGCTGACCGCCCACATCACAGAGTCCAGGGAAATCAGGTGAATTGGCCACCTGCTGGAAGTAACACTGTGAGTTGGGGAACTTGTCGTAGTTGAAGTCCAGATAGGCTGCGGAACCAGTCAGTGTGACATGGTCGCTAACCGCCCAACGGCCATCTGCTTCAAGCCCTTGCACCGTTGCTTCACCGGCGTTGGTCACATTAAAACCAAGGGTTCCGTCAAACTGGGAAACCTGCAGGTCAGTGTACTCGGTCATATACAGAGCCACACTCAACTCGGCAGCGCCATCGGCAAGGCTCATTTTTGAACCCAACTCAATGCTGGTTGCCTCTTCGCGATCAAACTCCCAGCTACCCGTAATCTGGTTACCACTTTTCTGAGCGTTGGTCACAGTCACATCGGGATGACCATTAGAGCGCGCATCAAAGCCGCCAGACTTAAAGCCTTTGGTCCAGGTCAGGTAGGCCATGGTGTCTTCGCTGGCATCCCACTCAAGGGTAACAACTGGTGTAAACGAGCTGTCGTCCAGCTCACCAGTAATCGTGTCGTACGCTTCGATGGCAAAAATACCGTAGAGCACGTGATAGGCACCGGAAATCGCATCAGCAGTCACCGGAGACTGGTACTGGCCACCAAATGCGGCATTGGCCTTGTGTGTCTGCTTGCGATTAGCGTCTTTGGTCTCCTGGGTGTAGCGCCCACCAGCGGTAATCCGCAGAGTCTCACTGATATTCCAGGTGCCCTGTGCGAATGCAGCCCAAATATCGCCTTCCTGATTAAACGCACGATCAGTCGAAGAGCCAGGAGTAAATGGTACCAACGCATTGGCACCAAGAAGAGCCAGGGCTGTACTGATTACGGTTGGATCAGGCAGGATAATCTGGTCGTTGTACTTCAACTCAGTGGTCTGGAAAAACACGCCGCCAATATAGTCAAAGTCGCCGCCCAGATCCGAGGTGAAACGGAATTCCTGGCTAAACTGCTGGTACTCTTCCTGGCGCGCCGCATCAAATACAGTGGCGCCGGTAAAGTCACAGTCACACAGCTCATCAAACTCATATTCAACATAACCGGTTACCGAGGACAGCGAAAAGCCGTCCATATCCCAGTCGATGTTCAGGGTCACGTCATTCACTTCGTTATTGCTGAAGTGGCCGTTGTTATCAGCGCTGTAATTAAGCCCTGATTCAACCGGATAACCCTGCAGCATATTCAGAATGGTAATGTGATCCGGCGTGCCGACGCTGTTGTAGACTTCCATATTGCGGCCGACAACATCAAAGGTTGAACGCGAGACTTTCAGGTTAGCGGTAACATCTTCATTCACATCCCACTTCAACGAGGCGCGGATAACCTGCTCATCTTCACGCTGTTCGTCCTGATTGGAGACGGTGTTAAACACGTAGCCATCCAGCGTGCGATCCAGTATCGCCAGGCGGCCGCTCAAGCCTTCAGCGATTGGGCCTGAGACAACCAGTCGCAAATCCTCTTCTCCGTGCTCTGGTTCATACAGTGCGGTGATCGAGCCTTCAAATTCATCGGTGGGCTTGGCGGTGATCTGGCTGACCGCACCGGCGATGCTGTTTTTACCAAACAGAATGCCCTGTGGTCCGCGCAGTACTTCAACGCGCTCCATATCCATCATAGGGATACGCGCCAGCTGGTCGCGTCCGTAAAAGATGCCGTCGTTGTAAATGCCCACCGACTGCTCAAAGCCCGGGTTAATGCCTGAGCTGATGCCGCGAATGGTAACGGTTGTGGAGATACCGGTTTCGTTGATGGTGAAGTTGGGTACCAGTTCGGAGAGACCCTGCAGGTCGACAATACCGCCGCTGGACATTTTCTCCGCGGTCACCGCGGCAACAGATACAGGAACATCCTGCAGTGATTCGGCGCGCTGCTGCGCGGTAACGATAACCTCTTCCAACATCGCAGCGTTAACCGCGACGGCACTGGTAGAGATAGCGATAGCTAAAAGTGATTTATTGATTAACTTGTTCATATTTCCCCC
>JALRJD010000274.1 GCA_023255165.1 Porticoccaceae bacterium
GTTTGAATACAATGAGTAAATTGTGGATTGCTAATTTTTTGTGCTTTAGAATATACCCAATCACCAATTCTATTATCAGTCTTTCTAGTTTTTGATGTTAAATGAGGAGAGCAAAATGGAAATAGAACAATGTATTTATCCAACTCATAATGATTTTTAATTTGAGTTATATCTGAGATGCTCCAAGAAAAATCAGGCTTTAAGGTATGATTTGTATTAATTCAAAAGGTATAAAAAAGGCCAAGCGAGGTGCTTGGCCTTTGAGTATTTGGTGCCCAGAAGAGGACTTGAACCTCCACCCCCTTGCGAGGACTAGCACCTGAAGCTAGCGCGTCTACCAATTTCGCCATCTGGGCAATGCTAAATTTCTACTACTTGCGACATGCGTGCTGTCGGTTAAACAACGCGCTAGCGCGGTCGCTCTCGAACGTCCTGTTCTTCGCGACACTTGAGCATCCTGCTCATCGGCGGTTCCTTGTCGTCCTGACATCACCGCACTCGAGCATCCTGCTCATCGTCTACCAAATGTCGCCATCTGGGCAATGCTAAATTTCTTGCTACTTCCGCTGGCTTTGAGAGGCCATTCCTGAACAAACGTTGACCGGCTCACACAGCGGGCGCGAACTATAGTAACCGCGGAAGATTTTGTCAATTGCCTGCGCTTAAATTTATAAATTTGTGATCTACGTTCGCTGTTGGGCTCATTTTTTTGCCAGTATTACCGCGTCATACACCCTGGTCATAAATGCTCTGTAGAGCCGGGTTGTGCAGGTCAGCAGGGACGATTGGTTATGACGAATACTTTTAACCTTACAAGGAGTTAGACCATGTTAGTAACAACAAGAAAAATCCTCTTGATCAGTGCTTCGTTAATTGCTCTTTCCGGTTCCACGCTGGTGATAGCTGCCCCGGATGAACGCAGTTCCCTGATGTCTGAGCAGGTTCAGCAGCAGGTCAATATCAATAGTGCCTCTGCCACAGAGATTGCTTCTACTCTGAAAGGCATTGGCTTGAAAACGGCTCAGGCAATCGTTGCCTACCGCGAGGCAAATGGTGCGTTTACCAGCCTTGAGTCGATTGCACAGGTCAAAGGTGTTGGCAGCAAGACGCTGGAGAAAAATTCGGCGCGCATATTGCTCAAATAACTAGTGCTCCAATAACTCTACTGGTCATGTAGAATAATCCGGTCGCTTAGGCGGCCGGATTTTTTTATGAGGGGGAGAAATGATCGCTATGCAGCAGGTTGCCCAATGAGCGTCGATGCGCTTGTCACACTCGGTGTTTTGCTGGGTTTTCTGGCGGTGCTGGTCAGCGGGCGGCTGGCGGTGGATATTACGCTGGCGCTGTCTATGGTTGCGCTGTTGGTGTTTGGCGTGCTCACCCCCGACGAGGCTTTTCAGGGCTTCTCTAATCCCGCACTTTTTATTATTGCCTGCTTTTATGTGGTCGCTTCCGCGCTCAAAGAAAGCGGCGCTCTGCACTGGTGGATTATGCGTTGGCTGGGCAGTCAGGGTTCGGTTAGAGCTGCGATTATGCGGATTATGGCACCGGTTGCTGCGACCAGTTCGGTGATTAGCAACACCCCGGTGGTGGCGATTTTTATTCCCCTGGTTCAAGACTGGGCGCGGCGCCATAATCTGTCGGTCTCGAAGCTGCTGATTCCGCTCAGCTATGCCTCAATCCTGGGTGGCACCTGCACCTTGATCGGCACCAGCACCAATATTCTGCTTGTCGGCATGTTACAGAATACCCCCGAGGCCAATAGCCTTGGTCTGTTCAGTCCGGCACTGGTTGGCGTTCCGCTAGTGGTGCTGGGGTTGATTTATTTCCTGGTTATTGGCCACCGTCTGCTGCCAGATCATCAAGGCCTGGTTGAGACGATCGCGGCCAGTCGCGAATATGCCGTGAGTATGTGCGTGGAAGAGGGCGGTCCGTTGGTTGGTATGTCGATTGCCGATGCCGGGCTGCGACATTTGCAGTTTAGTTTCTTGTCCGAAATCCAGTCCAAGGGTCGTCTTATTCCAGCGGTGAGTCCCGACGAAATTCTTGGCGACAACGATATTCTGATCTTTGTCGGGCAGCCGGAGGCCGTTGGCGAGCTGCGTCAGTTCCGCGGTTTGATTCCCGCCGAGACTGAGGTGTCGAAACTGGATGTTCCCCATAGCGCCAGAGCGCTGATTGAAGCGGTGATTGCGCCGGGTTCCAATCTGGTGGGCAAGACAGTTAAGGCCGCCCGTTTCAGAACATTTTTTGGCGGTGTAATTCTCTCGGTGTCACGCAATGGGCGTCGAATCAATCAAAAGGTCGGCAGCATTGTTGTTCGCGCCGGTGATACATTGCTGCTTGAAGCGGCGCGGGGCTTTGTGCGTCGGCATCGCTATAACCGTGATTTTCTGCTGCTCAGCCGTATCGACGACGCCAGCATTCCCGATGTCAGCAAGGCGCCGATTGCCCTTGGCCTGTTGGGGCTTTTTGTTGTGGCGGTGGTCAGTGGCGCAACCTCATTGGTGGCGGCATCGCTGTTGCTGGTGACCGCCCTGGCGGCAACCGGATGCATCTCTATGGAGGTTGCTCAGCGCAGTATTGATTTCCGCGTATTGCTGGCCATCGGCGCATCATTGGCTCTGGGTTTGGCTCTGCAAAAGACCGGGCTCGCCGATGCCGGCGCCCGTGGCATTATGTTGCTGGCGGATGGCAACCTGTTTTTAAACCTGTTGTTGCTCTACCTGGCGACGGTTCTCGCTACCGAATTGATTACCAATAACGCCGCCGCGGTGCTGATGTTTCCATTGGCGCAGGCGTTGAGTTTTGAGCTCGATGCCAGCCTGCTGCCATTTGTATTGACCATCATGTTTGCCGCATCGGCCAGTTTCTTGACGCCGTTCGGGTATCAAACTAACCTCATGGTTCAAGGTCCTGGTGGCTATCGATTTGCCGATTATTTCCGGGTTGGTATTTTGCTCAGTCTACTGGTGGGAATGACGGTGGTGGTGCTGGTACCGCTGTTCTGGCCGTTTTAGCCGCACGGATTAAATCACCCTTGAAATAGAGGTTATTCTGAATATGAGACCAACCTCGACTATACTGTTATGCATAGATCTGACGCCGAAATTGGCCTTAAAAGAGCCTGTTTAAACCCCTCTTTATTTAGCAAGAGAACTAAATTTAACAAGAGAACTTAAGAGAATAAACAATGACCGAATTGACCTGCTTTAAGGCTTACGATATCCGCGGCCGACTTGGCACCGAGTTGAACGAGGAAATCGCCTATCGCATTGGTCGTGCCTACGCCGAGTTTCTCAAGCCCAAAAGCATTGTTCTCGGTGGCGATATTCGCCTCACCAGCGAAGCACTTAAAGCCTCGCTCAGCGAGGGTATTCGCGACGCCGGAGCGAATGTTATCGATATCGGGATGGTCGGCACAGAGGAGGTCTATTTCGCGACATCACACCTTATTGCCGACGGCGGTATTGAAGTGACCGCCAGTCACAATCCGATTGATTTCAATGGCATGAAGCCGATTCGTGAAGGTTCCAGGCCGATCAGCTCGGACACCGGTCTGCTGGAGATCAAACGTCTCGCCGAAGACAATAATTTTGCCGCCACGGATCCA
>JALRJD010000362.1 GCA_023255165.1 Porticoccaceae bacterium
AGCCATGCCATTGGCGACCGTGCTGTGCGTCTTGCGCTCGACAGTTTCGCCGCCGCCCGCAAGGCTGCGCCAGAGGCCCCGGGCACATTGATGATGGCGCATGTGCAGCTGGTTCACCCAGACGATATTCGCCGCTTTGCCGAGCTGCAGGTCTATCCCGTCTTTACCTATGCTTGGATTGAACCGCTGACCGACTATTTGATGATGGTGACCCCCTTTATCGACAAAGTTTTGAGTGCTGACGACCTACTTGATGACCAGGGCTATGCCTACCAAAACAGCTATCCAGCAGCCTCTATTCTCGCCGCCGGTGGGCGAGTTGCTGGCGGCAGTGACGCCCCAGTCGATACCCGCGATCCCCGGCCTTTCTTCAATATCGAAAAAGCGGTGACGCGGGGCAATGACCTCACGGGTGCAGTCTACAATGCCGCAGAGAAGCTCTCTCTGGCAGATGCCCTCGATAGCTACACTATTCGCGGCGCACAGGCACTCCGGCAGGAAGCGTTAACCGGTTCATTGGAAGTGGGCAAAAAGGCAGATTTTGTGATTTTGCAGGAGAACCTGTTTGACTTGGTCGCCACAGGCCGCAGCGACAGCATTTCCGACGCGCGGATTTTATCGACCTGGTTCGATGGGAAAAAAATCTACTCCGCGGACTGAGTTACCCCTCAGCCAGATCACCGAGACTGTCTTTTAGGGGCTGCAGGTGCGCCTCAAAATGCTTCCAGTAGGCCACCGCCGAGCGATATATCGGCTGGCGGACCTGCTCAGAGCTGGCAGTGTTAACCGCGCGCTCCGTTTCATGGAAGCGCAGACACTGCTCCTCCATGGGCAGGCCACAGTAGTTCAGTAGCGCGCGAACATTGGCGTCGAGATCGTCCACCACCGCTTCGTATTTGACCGAGTAAACCTTGTCGGGAAAGAGCGCTTCCCAGTGCGCCATAAGGCGGACATAGTCGCGATAATAGCGCCCGAGATCGACCAAGTCGTAGGTGAAGTTCTGCCCCTCCGCCCAAAGTTGCTTGAAGCAGCCAAAGCAATTATCAATCGGGTTGCGCTGAGTGTTAATTATTTTGGCGTTGGGCAGCGCCAGCAAAATAAAGCCTACATAGAGAAAATTATTCGGCAGTTTATCAATAAAGTACGGCGCATCGGTTTGGCGATGACGCTGACTCTGTTGAATAAATTGCTCCCCCAGCGTTCGCCATTGAGCGTCGCTTAACTCCGCGGCGCCGAGCGGATACGGCTTACTTGCCATCGGCTCGGGCTGGCGGTTGAGATGATTGGCCAATGCTGGGATATAGGGCAACTCGCGGGTGCCTTCAACCAGCGAGTGCGACGCGAGAATTTGTTCCTGCAGCGTTGAACCCGACCGCGGCAGGCCCAAGACAAAAATCGGCGCGGTATCGGCACTGCCTGCGCCGCGGTGCTGTGCGACAAACTCTGCGGTAAATGTGTCGATAATCGTATCGATCAGCGATGAAAACTTATCGGCATCCCAGGCCACCAATTTTTTCTGACGCAAATTTCCTGCAGCGTAACAGGCAAACGCATCGTCCCACTGCTTGCGATGTTCATAGGCTTTGCCGAGTGCGTAATTGAACTGCACCACAGTTTTATCGCTGAGTTGATCACTGGCTAAAATGGTCACCATGCTGGCGACTTCAGCATCACTGAAGCGATAGGTTTTTAGATTAGACAGGGACCATGCGGCCTCAGAAAACTTTGGCTGCAACTCAAGGCAGCGCTGGTAGGCGGCAATCGCTTCCGGCTGGCGACCAAGGGTTTTTAGCGCAGTGGCTTTTTGCGACAGCGCAGAGAGATGCTCGGGGTTTCGTGCGAGAACCTGGTCGTATTGTTGCAGTGCATCCTGAAAACGATTGTCTTTGCTATAAATTGCCCCGAGCATCATCCAACCTTCGGTGGGGTCGCTGTCGATTTTCAGCAACTGCTGAGTAACCTCCTCCGCTTCAACCATCGAGTCCTGTCGGGAAAGCGCTGCCGCCAGTTTTAGCCACCACTTCGGTCGCTCGGGCATTTTGCGAATCAATCCGCGGGCGAGCTCCTCAGCCCAGGCGGCGCGATCAGTGTCCATGGCGCGTTCGATCAATAACTCTTTCGCGCCGACATGATCTGCATCGACAGCAAGAACCTCTCGGCACAGGGCTTCGGCTTCGGCTGGATCGCCCTCTGCATAGAGTTTGAA
>JALRJD010000013.1 GCA_023255165.1 Porticoccaceae bacterium
GGATCTCGCAACCAGCATCGCTGATGCCGGGCAGCAAGTCCCGGTCCTTCTACGTCCTTCGAAGGATCGTGATGGGCATTTTGAGATCATCTACGGTCAGAGACGAATACTTGCGTGCCGCCACCTGGGGATACCAGTGCGGGCTCTGATCCGGACGCTCGATGATACTGATGCATTGATGGCGAAAGGTCTCGAAAATGCCGGCCGCGCGGAGCTGAGCTATTATGAACGTGTCCGGTTCGCGCACGCGATCCTGGAGCAAGGCTACTCACGTGCGGAGGCGTGTCAGGCTTTGGCTATCAGCAAGAACACTCTTTCGCAGCTTGAGCGTATCAATCGGCTAGTACCCTTGGCTGTCGGTGAAGCCATTGGCGGGCCTCGTCGTCCACTTCAAGAAAGACCTTCTTGCCGTCGAGCTGCGACTGCAGCTGCACCAGGAATTTGTCGACCACAGTCTGAATCACTGCCATCGACAGCTCGCCAAACTGCACTATGCCATCGAGACGGTTGCGGAACTCGGGAGTAAACATTTTCTTGATCGCTTCCATACCGTCACTGCGGTGATCCTGCTGGGAAAAACCGATTGATGCGCGGCTCATTAACTCGGCACCGGCATTCGTGGTCATAATCAGAATCACATTGCGGAAGTCCGCTTTGCGGCCATTGTTATCGGTTAATGTGCCGTGATCCATAACCTGCAATAACAGGTTAAACACATCCGGGTGCGCCTTTTCGACTTCATCCAGCAGCACCACCGCATGAGGGTGTTTGTTCACCGCATCGGTCAACAGGCCGCCCTGATCGTAGCCGACATAACCTGGAGGTGCACCGATCAAACGCGACACGGTGTGACGCTCCATATACTCCGACATATCAAAGCGCACCAACTCGATACCGAGAATATTGGCCAGCTGACGGCTGACTTCGGTCTTGCCGACACCGGTTGGGCCGGCAAACAGGAAGCTGCCAATCGGACGTGTGCCCTCTCGCAGTCCGGCGCGGGCCATCTTGATTGAGGTGGTCAAAGCATCAATTGCCGGGTCTTGCCCAAACACAACCATCTTGAGCTTGTCGGCCAGACCTTTGAGCTGCTCTTTATCCGAGCTCGAGACACTCTTCGCCGGAATGCGGGCAATCTTTGAGATCACCAGTTCGATATCGCTGACACTGATGGTTTTCTTGCGCTTGTGCGCCGGTTGCAGACGCTGGTAAGCACCGGCCTCATCGATCACATCGATGGCCTTGTCAGGCAAAAAACGATCGTTGATATGTTTGGCCGCCAGCTCTGCCGCCACCTTGAGCGCGGGATTGGTGAACTTGAGATCATGGTGCTCTTCAAAGCGCGACTTCAGACCTTTGAGAATTTCATAGGTCTCTTCGACCGAGGGTTCCGTGACATCAACTTTCTGGAAACGTCGCGACAGAGCGTGGTCCTTCTCAAAAATACCGCGGTATTCCTGATAAGTAGTTGAACCAAAGCAACGCAACTTGCCCGATGAGAGCAGCGGCTTGAGCAGATTGGAGGCATCCATCACGCCACCAGAGGCTGCGCCGGCGCCGATGATAGTATGGATCTCATCGATAAACAGAATCGAACCTTCGCGCTGACCAAGCTCGGCAATAATGCCTTTAAGGCGCTTCTCAAAATCACCGCGGTACTTGGTGCCCGCAAGCAAGCCACCCATATCCAATGCATAGACGGTGCTACCGAGCAGGGGCTCAGGCACAGCATCTTCGATAATTAATTTGGCCAGCCCTTCGGCGATGGCGGTTTTACCGACGCCGGACTCGCCTACCAACAGCGGGTTATTTTTACGGCGTCTGACCAGTATCTGGCTGACGCGCTCCACTTCCGCGGCACGACCGACCAGCGGATCGATCAAACCCAGTGCAGCCTGTTCGTTGAGGTTAGTGGCAAACTGGCTGAGCAGGCTCTCTTCGCCTGACTCCGGCGCGGTGGCTGATTCGCTGTTGGTGGTCGATTCTTCGCTGGTGTGCTCGGGCTGATCTGCGTATTTCGAGATACCGTGGGAGATGTAATTGACCACATCGATGCGAGCAATATTTTGCAACCTCAAAAAGTAGACCGCCTGGCTCTCCTGCTCGCTAAAGATTGCCACAATCACGTTGGCACCAACCACCTCGCTGTGGTTGGCCGAGTTGACCTGAAATACCGCGCGCTGCAGCACACGCTGAAAACCATGGGTCGGCTGCGTCTCCTGCTCAAGTTGGGCATCGGAAATAATCGGAGTGGTAGAGTCGACGAACTCGACAAGGTCTTGCCGCAACACCGGGATATCGGCGCCGCAGGCTTTCAACACGCTGGATGCAGAGGCGTCGTCCAGCAGAGCCAGCAACAGGTGTTCGACAGTCATAAATTCGTGACGCTTGTCCCTTGCGGTTTTAAACGCCAGATTGAGGGTGACTTCAAGTTCTCTACTTAGCATGGTCTTTTCTCTTTATAGTCGTTAAATTTCTTCATCGTCACAGGGCTCTACTACACATAAAAGCGGATGCTGGTGGTCCCTCGAATACTGATTAACTGTGCCCGCTTTTGTCTCTGCTACATCTTTAGTATAGATGCCACAGACCCCCTTTCCCTCGGTATGAATGCTTAACATGATGCGCGTTGCATTTTCACGCGTCTTGCCAAAGAACCGTTCCAGCAGTTCAACAACAAATTCCATCGGTGTGTAATCGTCGTTGAGCAGCACCACTTTATACATGGCCGGCTTCTTTAATCGTGGTCTTTCCGTTTCGACAACAGTATCGCTGTCGTGTTGCCACGCTGGTGTATTTTTCTGGTTACTCATACAAATTTTTGCCAAATAGATTACATGTAAGGTACGTGGATTATCTTACATCAGATTATCAAAACTACTAAGCGATGAGCGGTCTTGACAGCAATGTTCAATTATTTAAAGTGGCAGTTGCAAAAAAGGTGACCTGCTTAACATGGAATGGAATAAAAACAATATGGAGACACGACAAGCATGGCGGAAACAGGAACAGTCAAGTGGTTTTGCAACTATCGCGGTTTCGGATTTATAAAGCCGGATAGAGGGGGAAGAGAGCTTTTTGCCCACCATAAAAATATCGTTATGGACGGGTACAAAACCTTAAAGATCTTTCAGCGGGTAACTTTCGATGTGGAGCACGGCAAAAATGGCCGCCACGCGATCAATATAGTGCCGGGGAAAATTCCCAAGCCGCCGCCAAAGACAGCGCAGCAGCAAGAGCCGCAGATATCTCAACCAAGTACACATCAGAACGACCGCCACAAACCCCGGCAAGAAGACAAGCACAAAGCGCAATCAAAGAGGCCGACGCAAACCTCAACGGAATAGTAATCGGCCCCTCAGCGACAGAAAAACGACAGGTATAAAAAACCGGCTGCGAGGCCGGCTTTTTAATACATCGAGCGTTTGTTGCATCGAGAGTTTATTGTATCGAGAGTTTATTGCATCGAGAAAGGCTTACATATTCTCGATCATTGCATCGCCAAACGCCGAACAGGAGAGCAGTGTCGCATCGTCCATCAGACGCTCGAAATCATAGGTCACTTTCTTTTCAGAGATAGCGCCTTCAATTCCCTTGATCACCAGATCAGCCGCTTCGCCCCAACCCATATGACGCAGCATCATTTCCGCGGAGAGAATCAGTGAACCGGGGTTAACCTTGTCCTGTCCCGCATACTTGGGTGCTGTGCCGTGAGTCGCTTCGAAGATCGCGACATCATCAGAGAGATTGGCGCCTGGAGCAATACCGATACCACCGACCTGAGCGGCCAGTGCGTCAGAGATATAGTCACCGTTGAGGTTCAGAGTGGCCAGCACGCTGTACTCGTCAGGACGCAGAATAATCTGCTGCAACATGGCGTCGGCAATCACATCTTTGATCACGATATCTTCACCGGTATTGGGGTTTTTCAGCACATGCCAGGGACCACCATCGAGAGGCTGTGCAGCAAACTGATCGCGAGCCACTTCGTAACCCCAATCGCAGAACGCACCTTCGGTGAACTTCATGATATTGCCCTTGTGCACCAGGGTTACAGAAGGCTTGTTCTGGTCGATGGCGTACTGAATCGCCTTGCTTACCAGACGCTTGGTGCCTTGCTCTGATACCGGCTTGACGCCGATACCGCAGTTGGTGTCAAAGCGGATCTTGGTAACGTTCATTTCCTCTTTCAGGAATTTGATTACCTTGTCAGCTTCTTCAGTGCCGGCTTTCCACTCGATGCCAGCATAAATATCTTCCGAGTTCTCACGGAAAATACACATATCAACCTTGTTTGGCTCTTTGACAGGAGAAGGCACGCCTTCGAACCAACGCACCGGGCGCTGGCAGACGAACAGGTCCAGTTCCTGACGCAGGGCAACGTTCAGCGAACGGAAGCCGCCGCCAACAGGCGTTGTAAGTGGGCCTTTAATTGAAACAGCATATTCCTTAACCGCTTCCAGAGTCTCGGCGGGGAACCAGTCACCCTCGTATAGCTCGGCAGCTTTTTCGCCACAGTAGACTTCCATCCACGAGATCTTGCGCTCGCCGGCATAGGCGTTTTTAACCGCCGCGTCGATCACTTTGATCATTACCGGAGTAATATCAACACCAATACCGTCGCCTTCGATAAAGGGCACAATCGGGTTGTTGGGAACGTTGAGTGAATAGTCTGAATTTACGGTTATTTTTTCGCCAGATTCGGGCACCTGGATATGCTGATATCCCATTGTTGTCTCCGCAGGGTTGAGGTTGCTTGTAAAAGATTTACCAAAGGGCGGCATTTTAGCATCATCTGTGCCCTTTTTTGTAACTCTGTTTCATTTACAATGACAAAAAGTTGGGGATTTCGTGGCCAAACTACTTCTATTTAATAAACCCTTTCATGTTTTGAGCCAGTTCACTGATGCCGAAGCACGAAAAACACTGTCCGGGTTTATTCCAGTGCAAGATGTCTACCCCGCTGGGCGCCTCGACTACGACTCCGAGGGCCTGTTGCTGCTAACCGACGACGGTCAACTGCAGACGCAGATTAGTCATCCAAAATACAAACTCAATAAAATCTACTGGGTTCAGGTTGAGGGTGCTGCCACTGAGGCGCACTGCCAGCAGCTGCTCGATGGCGTTGAACTGAAAGATGGCCACGCCTCCGCGATTAAATGTACGCTTATGCCGCAGCCGGGTCTGTGGCCAAGGGTTCCGCCAATTCGCCAGCGCGAGACTATTCCTGACAGCTGGCTTGAACTGACTATCAATGAAGGCCGCAATCGACAGGTTCGACGCATGACCGCCGCAGTGGGCTTACCGACCCTGCGTCTGGTCAGAGCGGCAATTGGCCACTGGCGACTTGATGGCCTAAAGCCGGGTGAATATCGTGTTGAAACGGTGCATATGCCGACACCAAAGAAGCTAAAGCCCGGCACCCAGTCAAGGGCAAAAAGACCTGCCAGAAAATCTTCCAGGTCATAGGCGCCAGTTTTTAAGGAGAGAGACATGCCAGATAAAATTCATCTTACCGTCGCCACTGTGGTAGAACGAGCCGGTCAGTTTCTGATGGTTAAAGAGACCAAACAGGGACGCCAGGTGATCAACCAGCCGGCTGGCCATGTTGAGCCGGGCGAGGATATTCTTGCCGCCGCGCTGCGTGAAACCCTGGAGGAGACCGGCTGGGTTGTGTCACTGACCGGTTTTCTCGGCATCGCAACCTATCGCGCGCCGAGCAATGGCGTGACCTATTATCGCCACACCTTTGTCGCCAGCCCGATTGAGCTCGACCCCTATGCGCAAATTGATCCGGACATTGACCAGGCACTGTGGATGAGCCATGCCGAGATTACACAAAACCGCGAGCATCTGCGAAGCCCGCTGGTGCTGAGTTGTCTTGAGGATTATCTGCAACAGCGTATTTTCCCTCTGGACCTGTTTCGTGCCCACTAGAGCTCGACATGTTTGTTAGCTATGTTTGTTGGCTACCTCTGTTGGCTATCTCTGTTTCAAAAGGACAGTTATAGTGGCTCCCCTGAATTCACTCCCCAAATAAATAACTGATGAGTAATGTTAAAAAAGTAATAGTCGGCATGTCCGGTGGCGTAGATTCCTCGGTGGCTGCTTTTCTGTTGATCGAACAGGGCTACGAGGTCGAAGGTCTGTTTATGAAAAACTGGGACGAAGACGACGATACCGAATACTGCACCGCCAAGGCCGATCTAGCCGACGCCCAGCAAGTCTGCGACCGGCTTGGCATCAAGCTGCACACGGCTAATTTTGCCGCCGATTACTGGGACAATGTCTTCGAATACTTCCTTGAGGAATACCGCGCCGGACGCACGCCGAATCCGGATATTCTCTGCAACCGCGAGATAAAATTTAAGGTGTTTCTCGACTATGCGCAGATCCTCGGCGCCGACGCTATCGCCACTGGCCACTACAGCAGAGTCGCCACCGTCGATGGCCAGACACAGCTGCTGAAAGGCCTCGACCCCAACAAGGATCAGAGCTATTTCCTTCACGCCGTTACCCAGAGTGCCTTTGCCCAATCGCTGTTTCCGGTCGGTGAACTGGAGAAACCGGAAGTGCGCCGCATAGCTGAGCAACAGGGTTTTGTGACCTCAACGAAAAAAGACAGCACCGGCATCTGCTTTATCGGCGAGCGCCGTTTTAAGGATTTTCTCGAGCAGTATATTCCGGCCCAGCCCGGCGATATGGTGACCCCGGAAGGCGAGGTTATCGGCCAACATCAAGGGCTGATGTTTTATACCATCGGTCAGCGTCAGGGGCTTGGCATTGGCGGTGTTGCCAACAGCCCGGACGAACCCTGGTACGCGCTGCAGAAAGATCTTGCCAACAATCGCCTGATTGTCGGTCAGGGCGGCCAGCATCCACTGCTGTTTACCGACCAATTGCGTGCCGAAGAAATTAACTGGATTAATGGCGCCCCCACTGCCAGCTTTACTTGCATGGCGAAAACCCGC
This sequence comes from Porticoccaceae bacterium, assembly GCA_023255165.1. Classification (GTDB taxonomy): domain Bacteria; phylum Pseudomonadota; class Gammaproteobacteria; order Pseudomonadales; family Porticoccaceae; genus HTCC2207. Next base: position 6,972 of record JALRJD010000013.1, read on the forward strand.
TATCGCCAGCCCGACCAGGCCTGTACTGTGATACCGACAGAAAGCGGCTGCGAGGTGCTGTTTGAGCAACCCCAACGGGCAGTGACGCCGGGGCAGTCGGTGGTCTTTTATCAGGGTGACCACTGCCTTGGTGGCGGCGTTATCGAGTCCACCTGGGTGAGACATGCCGAGCAGTTATCGATCGCCATTGGAAGTACAAATTTTGGAAGTACAAATTAATGTTTGCCAAACCCACCCATCAACAGGCAATTGCCCTGGCAGCGGTTTTTCAAGCCTGCCATCTGGTTGACCAGTTGGCCAATACAGGCGCCGCCAATGCCTCCGAAACCGAACTCTGCCTCTCCGCCCTGCTCAACCAAAATCCGGGGTCGATCGAGGAACTCTATGGTTCCGAACAGGCGCTCGAAACCGGCATCGATGCGATGAACCAGCTGCTTGGTGAGCATCGCGACCCGCAACGCTATGCATCGATTACGCTGGTCTATGTTCTCGCCGTGCTCAGCATTGAACGCCAGCTGCAGGCGCGCCCGGTGATGCTCAACAATATTGCCGAGGGCATCGAAAAGGCCCATCGTCAGGCGCAGCATTTTTCGGTTACCCACAGTAATGTGGTGGCCAATATTGCCTCGCTCTATCAGCAGACTCTGAGCACTTTGCGACGCCGGGTTCAGGTCAAGGGCAACCCGGATTATCTGCAACAACCCGGGGTAGCCGAGCGCATTCGCTGCCTGCTGTTTGCCGCGGTGCGCAGCGCCTATCTGTGGCGTCAGCTGGGTGGCAAACGCTACCATATCCTGCTCACTCGCAGAGCGCTGTTAAAGGCATTGAGCCGCTAGCTCAAGCGGGTTGTTGAGGCCGACAAATAACCTGAAATCCGGACCTGTTTCCGTTATCATACGCGGCTTAATTCACGACCCTGTATGGACCTGTAATGACCAATCTCCCCTTCTCTGAACTGACTGCTGTTTCCCCTATCGATGGCCGCTACGGCAGCAAAACTGAACGGCTGCGCAGCGTATTTAGTGAATATGGTCTGATCCGCTACAGAGTGATGGTTGAAGTGCGCTGGCTGCAACATCTTGCCCAGCACCCCGGCATTGTCGAAGTGGCGCCCTTCTCCGCAGCGGCCAACAATCTGCTGGAAAAGCTGGTCACCGATTTCAGCATTGAGCAGGCCCAGCGCATCAAAGAGATTGAGCGAACCACCAATCACGATGTAAAAGCGGTGGAATATCTGATCAAAGAGACCATTGCCGACAATGCCGAACTCAATGCGGTAAGCGAATTTGTGCACTTTGCCTGCACC
>JALRJD010000052.1 GCA_023255165.1 Porticoccaceae bacterium
GTCAAACTAGCCGCGGCCTTTGGTTTTATTTTTCTTTGGCGCGGCATTGCTTTCGATAAATTCAATAATCAATCCGGCGATATCTTTGCCGGTTGCCTTCTCAATGCCTTCAAGTCCCGGTGAGGAGTTAACTTCCATCACCAGCGGCCCGCGGTCAGAGCGCAGCAGATCGACACCACAGACATTCAGGCCCATCGCCTTGGCGGCATTGGCCGCGGTGCGACGTTCCGCCGCGGTCAGCTTGACCAATGTGGCGCTGCCACCGCGGTGAATATTGGAGCGGAACTCACCCTCGGGAGCCTGGCGCTGCATGGCGGCGATAACCTTGCCACCGACGACAAAACAGCGCAGATCGGCGCCGCCGGCTTCAGCGATAAATTCCTGCACCAGAATATTGGATTTCAAACCCATAAAGGCTTGAATCACGCTCTCGGCGGCTTTTTTGGTTTCCGCCAACACCACGCCAATGCCCTGGGTGCCCTCAAGCAGTTTAATCACGCAGGGTGTGCCGCCCACTTCGCGCAGCAGCCCGTCGATATCGTCCGGGGAGTGAGCAAAAGCGGTGGCCGGGATGCCAATATTTTTCCGCGATAACAGCTGCAGTGAACGCAGCTTGTCCCGCGAGCGTGAGATCGCCACCGACTCATTGACCGAGTAGACATTCATCATCTCAAACTGGCGCACAACGGCGGTCCCATAGAAGGTGACTGATGCGCCAATGCGGGGAATAACCGCGTCGAACTCATGGGGGTCAAACTCTTCGGTTTTATAGTGAATGCTCGGTTTGTCCGAGGTGATATCCATAAAGCAGTGCAGGTGATCGAGCACTCTGACGCTATGACCGCGCGCTTCGGCGGCTTCAATCAGGCGTTTGGTGGAATAGAGTGATTTTTTTCTCGATAAAATTGCAATACGCATAGGGATACCCGTTGTTGTTTTGTTGTTAATAACAAAACAGTCATAGCATGTAGATTGAGTTGGTTCGGAGTTTAACAGAATAAGTGAATAACGCTGGAAGCTGACACTGAATGCGCAACCGCCATTGTTTGACGGCGCGCAGTGTACCTGAATCAGGCTGGATGAAAAGCGTTAATTCTGTTCTGTTTAGTACTATTAACGACTAAGAATATTAGTTCTTATGCAGTCGAATCAGACCTTCCTGAATAGTGCTGGCAACCAGCCGGCCATCGCGGGAATAGAATGAACCACGACTAAGCCCCCGACTGTGGCTGCTGCGCGGGCTGTCCATGCTGTAGAGCAGCCATTCGTCGGCTCTGAAACTGTCGTGAAACCAGATACAGTGGTCCAGCGACGCGGGTTGAAATTTAGGGTTGGTGAAGCTGATAGCATGGGGCAGTATCGAGGTGCCCATCAAATTAAAATCTGACGCATAGGCAAGAATGGCACTGTGCAGTGAGGCATCTTCGGCTACGCCAAGTTCATCAAGCGAACCAGCCGCTTTAATCCAGATCATCTGTTTTGCCGGTCGCGCCACCGGATTAACGAAATCAATCGGTTCAACTGAGCGCATCTCGATGGGGCGCAGTGAAGGGCGTTCCCGCTGCGATTTTCCCGCGGCTTTTTCACTCATCACCTGACGCAGTTTTTCCCAGCGCACGCTGTCATCTTCCAGTCCTTCAGGGCCAGGGCAGTCGGGCATATCAAACTGATGTGACAGCCCTGACTCCATCACCTGAAACGAGAGCTCGGTATTAAAGATCGCCTTGCCGCGCTGCGAGGCGACCACTCGCCGAGTGGTAAAAGAGTTGCCATCGCGAATGGCGTCCACCTCAAACAGAATCGGCACCGATGGATCGCCCGGACGCAGAAAATAGGCGTGCTGGGAGTGAACCATGCGATCGCTGCTGACAGTGTCCTGGGCCGCGCGCATGGCCTGAGCAAATACCTGCCCGCCAAACACCCGCACATTGGTGGTTTCAGGTGTCTGGCCACGGTAGATATTGGTGTCAATCTTTTCCAGATTGAGAAGATCGATTAACTCCTTTAATGCTTCGCTCATCGAGAGTGTTCCTTGCTTGTGATCAGATTGTGTTAGTGGTCGGCAACATTGACCACCAGTTTACCAAAATTCTTGCCGCTAAAGAGCCAGCTAAAATATTCCGGCGCTTTTTCCAGACCATCGACAATGGTTTCCTGATATTTCAGTTCACCATTGACCACCCAGTCGGTCAGCGCCTGATTGGCCTCGGCAAATTCGCTGTAGTAATCAAACACCAAAAAGAATTTATGCGCTGGCGGTGTTTCCAGTTCGCCAAAGATATGGAACGGCGTGCGCACCTGGGTAATATCCTTTGAATTGTAGTTGGCAATATAGCCACAGATCGGCACCCGCGCGCCGGGATTAAGCTGTTTCGCCACTGCTTCACTGACCATACCACCCACTGACTCAAAATAGATATCAATGCCATTGGGGCAGGCCGCTGCCAGTGCGGCATCGAGATCGGCGGATTTGTAATCGATGCACTCATCAAAGCCCAACTCATCTTTGACATAGGTGCATTTCTTCGCGCCGCCGGCCACGCCAACAACTCGCAAGCCGAGTTTTTTGCCGATCTGACCTACCACCGACCCAACAGCGCCGGATGCAGCAGAGACCACTAGCGTTTCACCGGCAGTAGGTTTGCCTTCGCGCTGCAAACCAAAGTAGGCGGTGCGCCCGGGCATACCGCAGACGCCCAGATAAGTAGAAAGCGGCACTTTGGCGGCATCCACTTTATAGGTCATCGGGTCTTTGTCATTGCTGACAAAATATTCCTGCCAACCGGAGCGGCAGCAGACATGGTCGCCCACCGCGTAGAGCGGGGAGTTGGATTCCACCACCACGCCTGCGGTTTCGGCGGTCATCACTTCACCAATCGCCACCGGGTCGGCGTAGGATTTAACATCGCTCATGCGACCGCGCATGTAAGGGTCGAGGGAGAGGTAGAGCGTTTTGATTAGAATCTGGCCCGCTTCGAGAGGCTCAGTTGTGGTGGTTTCCAGTCTGAAATTGTCCGCAGTGGGTTCGCCCACCGGGCGGCTGGCCAGAACGATGCGTTTGTTTTGATATTGGCTCATGGTTTTGCCTCTCTTTGCTTTTTTTATTGGGGGATTATTGGCGATTGTTGGGGCGCTGTTATCATATTTAGCGCGGCCGAAATACTTGAAAGTCACAATAACATACTGTAAGTTCAATTTCTTCAAAATGACAGTCGTAATACAGAATTTGAGCGCGCGCTCTAAGCGCCCTTTCAAGCGCGCTCTAAGCGCTCTCTAAGCGCCATGGGATTGGCTGTTTTATCGATTGAGTTTTAACTTAAGGAGACCAACGTGAGTGATCTTAACGCCTTCAGGCAAGAAACCCGTGATTGGCTGGAGCAGAATTGTCCGCCATCAATGCGCACGCCGGCAAATAATGCCGAAGACGCTTGCTGGGGTGGCCGCAACTGGGTCTTTAAAAGCGAAGAGCAAAAACAGTGGCTGGAGCGCATGGCCGCCAAAGGCTGGACCGCACCAACCTGGCCGACGGAGTATGGCGGTGGCGGGCTGGACAAGGCCGAGGCAAAAATTCTCAAAGAGGAACTAGCGCGGATCAAAGCGCGCTCACCTCTGGACAGCTTTGGCATCTGGATGATTGGGCCCGCGCTGCTGCAGTTTGGTTCTGAAGAACTGAAGCAGCAGCATCTGCCACCGATTGTGCGCGGCGAGATTCGCTGGTGCCAGGGCTACAGTGAGCCGGGCGCCGGTTCCGATCTGGCTGGCCTGCAGTGCAAAGGCGAAGATATGGGCGACCACTTTATCGCCAATGGCCAGAAGGTCTGGACCTCTTACGGCGATAAAGCCGACTGGATGTTCTGTCTGTTGCGCACCGATCCGGACGCGAAAAAGCAAATGGGTATCAGCCTGGTGCTGTTTGATATGACAACCCCCGGCGTGACGCCCAAGCCAATCAAATTGATTTCCGGCAGCTCGCCGTTCTGTGAAACCTTCCTCGACAATGTGCGGGTTGAAAAAAATCAGGTGGTCGGTGAAGTCAATCAGGGCTGGACCATCGCCAAATATCTGTTGACCCACGAACGTGAAATGATCGGCGGCTTTGGTTTGACTGGCGCTGGATCCGAAACCCTGGGCCAGATCGCCGCCAAGACTGTCGGTGTCGAGAATGGCCGTATCAACAGTCCATTGTTGCGCGCCGATGTCTTGAAGTGGGAGATCGACGCCGCTTCGTTTGCGCTGACTGCGGAGCGCGTGACCGACGAAGTGAAATCCGGGCAGGGTGTGGGTGCAACTTCGGCGATGCTGAAATATTACGGCACCGAGTTAAACAAGCGCCGCTTTGAACTGATGATGAAGATTCACGGTAGTGACGCCATGATTTGGGATGGCGCCGATTCCAATGGCGGTTGGGTGCCGCGCAGCTGGCTGCGCACCAAGGGCAACTCGATTGAAGGCGGAACGTCGGAAGTTCAGTTGAATATTATCGCGAAAAATATCCTCGGGTTGGGCTGATTAACTTTAACCCTAGCCACTTCAACTCGAGTCACTTTAATTCGAGCCACTTTAATTCGAGCCACTGTAAAAGGAATCGATCATGGCATTGGTAATAAACGAAGAGCAGCAGATGCTCAAAGATTCAGCTCAGGGTTTTCTCGCTGAGTTTGCGCCGGTTTCCGAACTGCGCAAGTTGCGCGACGAAGGCAGTGAGACAGGTTATAACCCCGATCTCTGGCGACAGATGGTGGAGATGGGATGGGCTGCCATCCTGGTCCCGGAAGCCTACGGTGGTCTGGAGTTTGGTCATGTTGGCATGGGCCAGATTGTCGAGCAGAGCGGTCGCACATTGACCGCGTCGCCGCTGTTTTCAACCGCCATTATGGGCGTCAGCCTGATCAATCTGGCTGCCAGCGAAGAGCAAAAAGCCCAACTGTTGAGTGCCATTGCGGCTGGTGAGCTAACCACGACCCTGGCGGTGGATGAAAAGATCCATCACGGGCCGACGCAGATCAGCATGAGTGCGGCCAGGCAGGGCGATCACTATCTGCTCAATGGCGAAAAGCGCGCGGTGGTCGATGGTCACAGTGCGGACAAATTAATTGTTGCCGTACGCAGCTCAGGTGAAGCTGGTCAGCAGTCAGGCATCAGCCTGTTTCTGGTCGATCGCAATGCCGCGGGTGTAACGGTTGAACGCACCGAAATGGTGGATAGCCGCAATTCGGCGATTGTACGGTTTGCCGATGTCCGTGTTAGCGCAGCTGATATGCTCGGCGCTGAAGGTGAAGGGTTTGCTCCGCTGTCAGCGGCGCTGGATATTGGCAATGTCTACCTGGCCGCCGAGATGCTGGGTATTGCCCAGGAGAGTTTTGAGCGCACCCTGCAGTATTTAAAAGAGCGCAAGCAGTTTGGTGTCTTGATTGGCTCGTTTCAGGCGCTGCAACATCGCGCTGCCCACTGGTGGAGTGAAGTGGAACTGTGCAAGTCGGTAGTGCTCAAGGCGCTACAGTCTCTCGATGAAGGCGATGCCAAAAGCCCGCTGTTGGCCAGCATTGCCAAAGCCAAACTCTGCGAAGTGTCTGAACTGGCGACCAATGAGGCGATTCAGATGCATGGCGGCATTGGCATGACCGATGAGTATGAAATCGGTTTCTTTATCAAACGCGCCAGACCGGCGGCAATGCTCTACGGTGACTACAACTACCATGGCGACCGTTACGCGCAACTCTGCGGTTACTGAGTCACACGGGCGGGCAATACGGGGTGGTCAGAAATGGTGCCCCGTTTTTGTTTGAGGCTGTATTAGAATGCGGTCAGATTTAGAATTATCGACATAATCATCATCCATAAAATAACAAGGATAAACACAATGGATCTAGGTATCAGCGAAAAGCTCAAACCCATTCTCGAACAAGTAACACAATTTATCGACAACGAAATTTTGCCGCTGGAGCATGAATATCACGCCGAGGTCGACAAAGGCGATCGCTGGACATTTACCGAGCGCCAGACCGAAATTCTCGAAGGGCTGAAGAGCAAAGCCAAAGCACAAAATTTGTGGAACTTCTTTCTTACCCACTACGAGGGTGGCCACGGATTAAACACGGTGGAATACGCTTATATCGCCGAGCAGACCGGTCGCTCGCATCTGGCGCCAGAGGTGTTTAACTGCGCCGCGCCGGACACCGGCAATATGGAAGTGCTGGCTCGCTACTGCACCGAAGAGCAAAAAGAGACCTGGCTCAAACCGCTGCTGGCCGGTGAAATCCGCTCCGCCTACGCCATGACCGAGCCCGATGTAGCTTCTTCTGATGCCACCAATATCGCCATGTCCTGCGTTGCCGATGGCGACGAGTGGGTGCTCAACGGTGAGAAAATCTGGATCTCTGGCGCTGGTGATCCGCGTTGCAAAATTATGATTGTGATGTGCAACACCAACCCCGATGCGCCGCGTCATGCGCGCCATTCACAGGTGCTTGTTCCCTTCGATACCCCGGGGGTGAAAAACCTGCGCCCGATGCAAATTTTTAATATCGACGATGCTCCTCATGGTCATATGCATATGCGCTTTACCGATGTGCGGGTGCCAAAAGAAAATATGATCCTCGGCGAAGGCCGCGGTTTCGAAGTGGCTCAGGGTCGTTTGGGGCCAGGCCGCATCCACCACTGCATGCGCTCTATTGGACTTGCCGAGGCGGCACTTAAATTAATGTGCGAACGCTCGCTGGAGCGCGAAGCCTTTGGCCGCCCGCTGGCCAAGCTCGGTGGCAATGTGGATATTATTGCCCAGGCCCGAATCGATATTGAGATGACCCGCCTGCTGTGCCTGAAAGCCGCCTGGCTGATGGACAATGTCGGCACCGATGCAGCGCAGCCTTTTATCTCGATGATCAAGGTGGCGGCGCCAAATATGGCACTGAAAATTATTGATGAAGCCATGCAGATGCACGGCGGACTTGGACTGTCGCAGGATACGCCGCTGGCGATCTGGTATGGCGCGCAGCGCACATTGCGCTTTGCCGACGGCCCGGATTCGGTGCATCGCATGGTGATTGGCCGCCGCGAAATTAAACAATATATGTAAAACGCCGTATGCAAGAGGCCACATTAAAACGGCTAAAAGGTTAAAAAAAGGAGCTATTAAAACATGACAATTCGTTACGACAATCAGGTCGCCATCGTTACCGGTGCCGGCAATGGACTGGGCCGTTCCCACGCGCTGGCGCTGGCCGCCCGCGGCGCCAAAGTGCTGGTCAACGATCTCGGAGGCAACGTCAATGGCGTCGGTGGATCCAGTGATGCCGCTCTGGAAACCGTTGCCATGATCGAAGCTGCCGGCGGCGAAGCGATCGCCAACGGCGCCAATGTCGCCAAAATGGATGAAGTAGAAGCCATGGTTGCCCAGGCGGTAGAGAAGTGGGGGCGGGTTGATATTCTGATTAATAATGCCGGCATCCTCCGCGACAAGAGTTTTGTCAAAATGAGCATGGACGATTTTCAGCTGGTAGTTGATGTTCACCTGATGGGCTCGGCCAACTGTTCAAAGGCGGTTTGGGAGCTGATGCGCGAGCAGGGCTATGGCCGCATTGTGATGACCACATCCTCCAGCGGCATGTATGGCAACTTTGGGCAGGCAAACTACGGCGCTGCCAAGATGGCGGTTGTGGGGCTGATGAATACATTGGTGATCGAAGGCGAGAAATATAATATCAAGGTTAACTGCCTCTCACCCGCCGCTGGCACCCGCATGCTGGAAGGGCTGGTAACCGAAGAGCAGTCGGAAATTCTCACCGTTGAGGCGGTCACCGCCGGGCTGCTCACACTCTGCGATACCGATGCCCCAAACCGTTCGATACTCTGCGCTGGCGCCGGTGGTTATGCCCGCACCCATATCTATGAAACCGATGGTATCTATCTGCCGCCGGAACAGCAGACTCCGGAAAATGTGCGCGCCAATATGGCTGCCATCGACAATCCGGAAGGGCAACAAATGCTGGTTGGCGGTTTCCAGCAGACCAATAAATTTGTTGAAAAAGCCGTCGCCAATTCGACCGTAAAATAAAAATAACAGGTAAATATTATGAGAGCGATAGTCTGCAATGAAACCGGGGCGCTGGAAGATCTGGTGCTGCAAGAGAGCCAAGGTCCGCAGCCGGGTAAAGGCGAGATCTTGCTCGATGTTAAAGCCGCCGGGATTAACTTCCCCGACCTGCTTACCGTGCAGGGCAAATACCAGTTCAAACCACCGCTGCCGTTTACGCCCGGCACTGAAGTAGCAGGTATCGTCGCCGCTGTGGGCGAAGGCGTTACCAGCCGCAAGGTGGGCGACAAGGTAATCGCCACATTGCAGATTGGCGCATTTGCCGAGCAATGTGTGGCCTCCGAGCACTCTGCATACGAAATGGCCAGCTCAATGTCGTTTGAGCAGGGTGCCGGTTTCTCGATTACTTACGGCACTTCCTATTACGCGCTCAAGCAGCGCGCCAAAATCCAGCCCGGTGAAACCCTGCTGGTGTTGGGCGCGGCGGGTGGTGTGGGTATTGCCACCATTCAGATCGCCAAGGCGATGGGTGTGACGGTTATCGCCGCGGCGAGCAGCGAAGAGAAACTTGATTTTGCCTGTGAGGCGGGTGCGGATATGCGCATCAATTACTCCACAGAAAATCTCAAGGAGCGGGTAAAGGAGCTGACCAACGGCAAGGGCGTTGATGTGGTTTACGATCCGGTTGGCGGTGATTATTCCGAGCAGGCTTTCCGCTCCATAGCCTGGGATGGTCGCTTCCTGGTGATTGGTTTTGCCTCTGGTCCGATTCCGGCTATGCCGTTAAATCTGGCACTGCTTAAGGGCGCTTCGCTGGTGGGGGTTTTCTGGGGTTCCTGGGCGGCGCGTTGCCCGCAGGAGTCGCAGCAGAATTTCAAAGAGCTTATCGATATGGTTGAAACCGGGAAGTTTTCGCCTTTGGTGACGGAGGTTTACCCGCTGGATGATTATCAGGCGGCGTTTGCTTCGATTGCTGAGCGACGGGCGAAAGGCAAGGTGATTTTGTCGATGACGTGAGATAAATAGGTTATTCGTTTATCTTGATCAGGGTCTGCATTGCAGGCCCTTTTTTATCTCGTCTTGCCGAGGGCGCGAAGTGACCGAAGGAATTCATTGC
>JALRJD010000057.1 GCA_023255165.1 Porticoccaceae bacterium
TGAGCCGATCGGAAAGGTCTTCCAGGTTTTGGGCACACCACTGCAATTCAATGGATTCCTTCGGTCTCTGCGTTCCCTCGGAATGACCGAGCATTAAAGTCTCTTGGTAAGCCTTTGTGTTAGCAACTCACTCGCGCCGCCACTTGGTCCCCTCACGACTATCCTCAAGCACCACACCCATCGCCTTCAACTCCTCCCGCACCGCATCAGCACCGGCATAGTCTTTATCCGCCTTGGCCTGATTACGCTTGGCAATTAACGCCTCAATCTCATCAGAAGAGATATCACTGCCACCCCGAGAATGAGTGAACCAGCCCTCGGCATCCTGTTGCAGAAGACCCATCAGGTTGGCAACCGCAAGCAAACGTCCTTTGGCCTCAGCCCTTGTGTCACCCTCAGCGGCATTCATTTCACGGGCCAGCTTGTGCAGCTCACTGATCGCCACCGGAGTGTTCAAATCATCCAGCAGCGCCCGATAGGCGTGGCTATCCGAGATATCCACGTCGGCTGCCTGGATATCAGTCTGAGTGCGCAAAAAGCCATACAGCGTATCAAGCGATCGCCAGGCACTGTCGAGTAACTCTTTGCCGAAGTTCTGCTCTGATCTGTAGTGCGCCGAGAGGATAACATAGCGCAGCACTTCGCCCGGATACTGCTCGAGCAGATCATTGACCATGCGGAAATTGCCCAGAGATTTGGACATTTTCTCGCCTTCAATATTGATAAAACCATTATGCATCCAGATATTGGCAAAGGGTCTGCCGTCATGAGCACAACAGCTTTGGGCGATTTCATTTTCGTGGTGCGGAAAAATCAAATCCTGACCGCCGCCGTGAATATCTATCGACTCGCCGAGATGTTTTTCAATCATCGCCGAGCACTCCAGATGCCATCCCGGTCGGCCTCTGCCCCAGGGGCTGTCCCAGCCGGGCTCATCATCGGCCGAGGGCTTCCACAGCACAAAGTCGCCGGCATACTGTTTATAGGCTGCAACTTCGACCCGGGCGCCGGCGAGCATGTCGTCCAGTGAACGCTGAGAGAGCTGACCGTAGTTCGGCATTGATTGAACGGCAAACAGCACATGGCCCTGCTCACCCGCGACGCCGTTATCGACTGCATAGGCGTGACCTTTTTCAATCAGGCGCGCCACCATGTCGATCATCTCGGGAATATGTTGGGTGGCGTAGGGAATAATGGTTGGCGAGAGATTGTTCAGCGCTGCCATGTCCTCGAAGTAGGCTTCGGCATAACGGGTTGAGAGCACGCTGATCTGCTCGCCCAGTTCCGCAGCGGTTTTCATTATCTTGTCGTCAATATCGGTGATATTGCGCGCGTATTGCACATTGGGATAGAGGTTTTGCAGCAACCGGAAGAGCGTATCGAACACCACTGCGGGACGCGCATTGCCAATATGCACGCGGTTGTAGACGGTTGGTCCACAGACATACATGGTCACGCGCTGGCTGTCGATTGGTTCAAACAGCTGCTTGCTGCGGGTCATGGTGTTATATAAGGTTAAACTCATTGCTGTCTCTGTTTTTCTTGGCGTAAGTTAAAAGCCTTTAGCGCAAATCAAAAGCCCTTAGCGCAGATTAAAAGCCCT
>JALRJD010000102.1 GCA_023255165.1 Porticoccaceae bacterium
GTCACCTTCGATACTGATGATGTTGGTACCATTGGTAGTACGATTGCAAATAGTGGTTCCTTAATATTTGATGGTGCAAATAACTACACCTTTGCACAAGTAATTTCAGGCTCGGGGACTTTGGTTAAGTCTAATAGTAACACCCTCACCCTAACTGCTACCAATACCTACACAGGTGCTACAACCATTTCAGCGGGCTCACTTATATTAGAAAACAACAGTCCTTCACTTTCATCCAGTGCATATTCCGGCAGTGGCACATTTGTAATTCAGCCAGCCAGCAGCAGTTTCTGTGCCTTGGCCTTGCCCTGTTCGTCGGCCTCGTCAATCAATTCATTAAGAATCTCTTTGGCTCCCTGCGGGTCACCCATATCGATATAGGTCTTGGCAAGATCCAGCTTGATCTCGACCGAATCGAGACTGTCGACATCTTCCACGCCGGCAAAGTCATTATTTTCCAGTGCGGTTTCCGCAGCCAGCTCCGCCAGGCTTTCGTCAAGCTCTTCACTGCCGGGCAGATCAAAGTTTTCATCGTCGATATCGATCTCATTAACTTCGGATTGCCCTGCTTTTGATTCTGCTTCTGGCTCCAGATCGTCCAGATCAATATCAAAATCTTCGATCTCCAGGCTCTCTATATCAAGATCCAGATCACTTTCGGCCTCTTCCATTATGAGCGGCTCGGGGTTCTCAATATCACCAGGCTCAGGGCTGTCTATTTCGTCAAGCTCAGGGCTGTCTATTTCAACCAGCTCAGGGCTGTCTATCTCGGCAAGCTCAGGGCTGTCTATCTCGGCAAGCTCAGGGCTGTTATCAAGACCAAACTCATCGCCTTCATCGCCAAGTGTTTTAACCGTCTCTTCCTGGGGGCCGGCAATAATCGCTGCCATCTCAATGGCACCCTCATCTCCGGTGCGCAAGATCTCTTCGTAGAGCTGACCCAGCTCGTCTTTGCGACCTTCACGGAACAGTATCTCCATCAGCTTAAGTCGCGAGGATGCATCCGCGGCATCCTGAGTGCGTGCCTCTTCAAGTACGTCAATCGCCTGAGCGGTATTGCCCAGCGACAGATAGACTTCCGCTTCAGCGACCGCCTCCACCATCATATCGAAGGCATCGTCGCTGATCGGCTCGTCGAGGCTATCAAAGATATCGGTATCGGTTTCATCAAACAGATCGTCGTCTGGGTCCAGCTCCAGATCATCCAGCTCATGCAGGCGCGCCGCAGCGGTGGCGCTGGTTGGTGAACCCTGATCATAAGCTTCGTAACCGGCAGCGGGCAGTTCATCCAGCTCGCTCTGCTTGCGCTGCGCGGAGGATTGGCGCAACAGCAGCACCAATAACAGCAAGATTACGGCAATCAACCCGGCCCAGAAATAGACCGGCACCGCCAACAATGCGGCCGCAAAGGTCTGCTGCCCGGGCTTTTCAGGCTTGTTTTGAGCGGCCTGATTAACCAGCTCAGACATAGTGGCAACCTGTGCCTCCAGCAGAGCCAGTCGCTCGCGCAATTCATCATTCTCGCGCTGCACTTTATTCACTTCATCATTGGCCACGGCCAGCTCAGTCGACAGCTGCTGAATATCGCCGGCGTCACGAGCACCGGACAAGCCTTCACCAAGACCATTTCCGCCCGACCCTGCATCCAGATCCGATTCCAAACCGGTTCCGGAAACCAGATCAAGACGGCCATCGGAATTTACCTCGGCAGCCAGCTGATCATTTTCATCACTGTAGATAATCTCTGCATTTTCGCTGATGTTGCCCAGATTATCGTTATCAAATACCAACTCAGCAGAGGGAACCAGCCCGATCTGCGCCGCAACCACCCCCCCGGCCTGCTGACTAATTTCGTCCCGAGATGGCAGACGCAGCACCGCCCCTTCCATCATGCGGTTGGCATCGCCCTCAACAAAGGCGCGCGGATTTTCTTCATAGAGCGAATCCATGGTCTGTAAAATGGTCGCGCCTTGCGGGCGCAGACGCTTGGCCACATTCCACAGCGTATCGCCAACCACTACCCGGTGCTGCTCACCGGAAAGTGTCTCCCTGGCGGCTGCAAGCGGCCCGCGAGCGCTGCTTGAAGCACTAGCACTAGAAGCACTGGCTGCAGATGAACTAACCGGCGGCGCAACCTTTGCCGATGCTTGCTCGGCGCTGTAAATAGGCAGATCCAATAGCACGGTATACTCGCGCATCACGCGGCCTTCAGGCCACTGCAACTGAACCAGAAAATCGAGATAGGGTTCCACCACCGGATCATCAGTGGCAACACGAATCATGCGCTGGCCAGCGCTATCGCGGCTAACCGAAAACTGCAGTTCGGTAAGAAAGAAATCGCGGCTTACACCAGCGCGATCAAATGCCTCGGCAGAGGCCAATGACACCAGAATCTGGTTATCTTCAAGATCGCTGGCGTTAATAATTTCAATATCCGCAGAGAGCGGCTCATTGAGCGATGAATTAACACTGATTTCACCCAGACCCACAGCAAAGGCCAGCGGCGCCGCCAACAACATTGGCAGCATCAACGCCGGAAATAACTGCGCGCGGCGCAGTCGGCAAAAGCTGGAGAGAGTAAAAGC
>JALRJD010000137.1 GCA_023255165.1 Porticoccaceae bacterium
CAGGGCCCATGTCGCCGAAGGCGTCGTAGCGGACGACGGACACGTGGCGCAGCGCCATCGCGAGGTCACGCCGCGTGGCGCCGAGAACGGAGTCCAGGTGAGCCACCTCGCCGCGCAGGTCGTTGAACTCGTCGATGGTGCGGCTCAAGTTTGTGGTCAAGGATACCGGCATTGGTATTGCGGATCATGATCAGTCGAGGATTTTTGATGCCTTTACCCAGGTTGACTCCTCAAACACCAAGGGCTATCAGGGCACAGGGTTGGGGCTGGCGATCAGCAAGCAGGTGATCGAGTTGATGGGCGGCGATATTTTTGTCGCCAGCGAGCTGGGTCATGGCAGCCAGTTTGGCTTTACCGTGCCAGTGCAGGTTGCCAGGTCCCCAGCCAAAGTCATAGCGCTGCGCAGCCTGGACAATGCCACCGCACTGTTTGTTAGCGGCAGCGCAATTCTGCGAAGGTTTGGCGCCCAGAAACTGGCGGCGATGGGCGTGCAGGTGCAACTCGCCGAGTCCGGGCTAAAGGCGTTGAATATTATTCGCCGGCGCAAACAGGCTGAAGGTTTCGATATTCTGTTTATCGATCAGGATATCAGAGACATTAAAATCAATGAGCTGATTGAGTTTATGCGCGAGGATGAAAACGTTGGCAAGCGGCTGGCGGTACTGTTGAGCAACCCCTGGAACAAGGATTCTCAGGTAAGCGACATCCTGATGCCACGGCTGAACAAACCACTGCGCTCGGATTCAATCTCCAAAATTCTGGGTAAATATCTGCTCGACAAACAGACCGGCGAACGCGCAGACGGGCAGCCAGGAGAGAGTGTTACTGAAGGCTTTGATGAGAGTTTTGGCGGCGGTTTTGTTGAAGGTTATGACGAGGATCTGGATGACAATTTCCACGAGTTTGATCAGGACAGATTGCCCGAAGATGGCGTCTGCCGCCGCTGCTGCAAAATTCTGGTCGTCGATGACAGCCGCGCCAATCAACAGGTAGCGGTTGCCATGCTTGAGCGCCTCGGCGCTCAGGCGACGCTGGCCAATAACGGCAAGGAAGCGGTCGAAAAGGTGATGCGTGAAACCTTTGATATGGTGTTAATGGACTGCAATATGCCAATTATGAATGGCTACGACGCCACTCGTCAGATTCGGCTTTACGAGGGTGAAAAAGCCGGTACCTTGCCGATTCTCGCCATGACCGCCAATAACTCGGATAACGAAGAACAGATCTGCCGTGACGCCGGTATGAGTGATTTTCTGCCCAAGCCGCTCAATCTCGCCAGGCTGCGCGATGCGTTGTCGAGCTGGCGCTGCCCGGTGGCGGAAGTTTGCGACGAGCCGGCGACGATTTGTGAAGCCGCGGAGGTCAATCACCCCGAAGCACAATATGGCCCACTGAGTTATGACCCTGCGGTGATTGAGTCACTCAGGGAGGCAGTGGGCGCAGTGGTCTCGTCAATGATTAAAGCCTTTGTCGAAGATACGCCGATTTATATCGACAAACTCAAAGTTGCGCTGCAAGAGAACAATGCGCGGCAGGTGCGCGATATGGCCCACACTATTAAAGGCAGTGCGGCTAATTTTGGCGCCCATAAGCTGGTGGCGGTGAGCAGGCAGCTCGAGGATGAGGCCGGCCGCGACAATCTCCAAAATGGGCCTGAACTGATGGAGAAAATCGCCCAGGCCTTTGATGTGTTGCGGGATGATCTGAAACAGGAAGTCTCCGCAGACTACCAAACAGCCAAGGTTCCTTTCAAAAACGGCAAGTACAGCAGCATTCTGATTGTCGATGACGACCGCACCGTGCGCATGGCGCTGGTGGATGCCTTTATGCGTGAAAACTATGAAGTCGAGGAGGCCAGCAATGGCATGCAGGCGCTGAATATCTGCAAACGCCATATGCCGGATCTGGTGCTGATGGATGCGGTGATGCCAGAGATGGATGGCTTCGATGCCTGCCAGATGATTCGCGACTTGCCCCATGGCGGCGATATACCAGTGTTGATGATTACCGCGCTGGACGACGAGCATTCCATTGTTCGGGCCTTCTCATCCGGCGCCACAGACTATATTTCCAAGCCAATCAATTTCTCGGTGATCAAACAGCGTGTCGCGCGCCTGATCAAGGCCAGCAAAGCGGAGAAAGATGTGAAAAAGCTCGCCTACCACGACCCATTGACCGGGCTGCCCAATCGCACCCATCTGAAACAACAGCTGGCGGTCACGGTCAATCGCGCCGGTGCCGAGAAAGAGCGTTTTGCGATTCTGTTTCTCGATCTCGACCGCTTTAAGATGATCAACGATACCATGGGGCATGACACTGGCGACTTACTATTAAAGGCAGTGGCCGACCGGATCCGTCACTGTGTGCGTGAAAATGATTTTGTCGCCCGTCTCGGCGGCGATGAATTTACTATCGTGCTGGAGAATATCGCCAACCTTGAGAGTGCCTCCAATGTCGCGGAAAAAATATGCCGCTCGGTAGCGCGACCGTTTGTGTTTATGCAGCAGAAGATGTTTGTCACCACCAGCATCGGTATCTCAATCTTCCCCGACGATGGTCAGGATGTCAGCGCCCTGATCAAACATGCCGACTCGGCCATGTTCCGCGCCAAGGAAAAGCGCAACAACTACTGTTTCTACGAGCGCGGCATGGAAGCCGAAATTGCCTCGCGACTTAAGCTCGAACATGAGTTGCGCAAGGCTATCGACAGCGATGAGCTGGTGCTGCACTATCAGCCGCAACTCAATCTCACCACCGGTGAATTAACCGGTGCCGAGGCACTGGTACGCTGGGAGCATCCGATGAAAGGGTTGGTGCCGCCGGATGTGTTTATTCCTCTCGCGGAGGAGAGCGGCCTGATCAACCAGCTTACCGACTGGGTGCTGGAACATGCCGCGCTGCAACTGAAACAGTGGCTCGATCAGCATCACCAACTGACTCTGGCGATCAACCTCTCGGTGAAAGATCTGATGCAGCAGGATCTCTTCAGCAAACTCACCGAGCTGGTCGAACGCATCGGTCTGCCGGGCGAACTGCTGGAGCTGGAAATTACCGAAAGCACCTTGATGGATCATCCGGAACTGATGATTACCGAGCTCAATAAGATCAAGCAGATGGGCGTCACCATTGCGGTGGACGACTTTGGCAGTGGCTATTCATCGCTCAATTACCTCAAGCGGCTGCCAGTGGATGTGTTGAAAATTGACCGCTCGTTTGTCAAGGATATCGAATCGGATCCCAGCGACAGCGCGATTGTCTCGGGGATTATTGCCCTGGCCAAAAGCCTGCATATGTCGACGGTTGCCGAAGGAGTTGAAACCGACGGCCAGCGCGCCATTTTGCAGCAGCTCGGCTGCGACCATTTTCAGGGTTATCTGGTCAGCAAACCGCTAACTCCGGAGCTGTTTACCGAGCAGTTTTTGAGCCGCGAAAAAATCCTCTAAATTCACCTGTTTCTTACCTTCTCAACGCTCCGCTATGTGATAATGCCGCCAATATTAAAGGCGCGTATTTTCATGAGCGAATATCTCACCATTCATCCCGAAAATCCCCAGCAGCGACTGATCGCTCAGGCGGCGAAGATTGTTCGCAAAGGCGGCGTGATTGTCTATCCCACCGACTCGGTCTATGCCATCGGCTGCCATATTGGCGACAAGCAGGCGCTGGATCGTATTCGCGCCATACGCCGGGTGGATAAGAACCACAATTTTACCCTGATGTGCCGCGACCTCTCCGAGCTGGCCAGTTACGCGCGGGTTGATAACACCGCATTTCGCAGTCTCAAGGCTCACACTCCCGGCCCCTTTACTTTTATCCTGCCAGCCACCTCCGAAGTGCCGCGGCGCTTGATGCACCCCAAGCGTAAAACCATTGGCTTGCGCGTGCCCAACAGCCCGATCGCTCAGGCGCTGCTGGAAGAGCTGGGTGAGCCGATGATGAGCGTGACCCTGATTCTGCCCGATGACGAATATCCGCTCTCCGACCCCTACGATATTCGCGCCGCTCTCGAAGCCCATGTGGATGTGTTGATCGACGGCGGCTATTGCGGACTTGAGCCGACCACCGTGGTCGATATGACCGGGCCACTGCCAGAGGTGACCCGCCAGGGTATGGGCGATTTTTCCGCCTGATAGATTAATCATGATGGCCACAGCCGGCATTGTGGTTATAATTGCCAACTAATTATTACTCGAGCCGCCTGTGAGCAACGAAGCCACTTCTCTTCATCCTGATGCCCAATCCGACGTCGCTGCCGACGTGCAAGCTGAGCTACCTGAAAATGGCAGTGAAGCGGTTGTCGCAGCCCCGGCGCACAGCGCGCGCCCGGAACAGGAAGAGATGCCGTTTGCCATGGTTCAGGGCAAAGAGCTAACCATTCTGCCGAAAGACCTCTATATCCCGCCGGATGCACTGGAAGTTTTTCTCGAAGCCTTTGAAGGTCCCCTCGATCTGCTGCTCTATTTAATCCGTCGCCAAAATCTTGATATCCTCGAGATCAATGTCGCGGAAATCACCCGGCAGTACATGGGTTATATCGGCCTGATGGAATCGATTCAGCTTGAGCTGGCAGCCGAATATCTGGTGATGGCGGCGATGCTGGCCGAAATTAAATCGCGCATGTTGCTGCCGCGTCAGGTGATGGACGAAGACGACGAAGAGGATCCGCGCGCCGAATTGATTCGCCGTCTGCAAGAGTATGAGCGGTTTAAAAAAGCCGCCGACGATATCGATGAAATGCCGCGCCTCGGTCGCGATATTCACCAGGCCTCGGCCCATGCGCCAGAGCGCAGTCAGGCAGTGCAGCACCCGGATGTGGATATGCGCGAGCTGCTCGCCGCACTGGCTGAAGTGTTGCAGCGCGCGGAGATGTTTGAAAGCCACCAGGTGGAAATGGAAAAACTCTCTACCAGAGAGCGCATGACCTATGTGTTGGAAGCGCTGCGCGGTGAGCAATTTGTGCCCTTTGTCAGTCTGTTTAAAACTTCCGAGGGCAAACTGGGTGTAGTGGTAACCTTTTTGGCCATTATGGAATTGATTAAAGAGTCACTGGTTGAAATCGTGCAGAGCGAAACCTTTGGCCCCATCCACGTAAAAGCTAGAACCTCATGAATGCTGATCTGATTAAAAAAATTGTTGAAGGCGCACTGTTGGCGGCGGGTAAGCCGCTGGATATCGCGCGCCTTGAAAGTCTCTTTGACGAGGACGAGCGTCCACCTCGCGACCAGATCAAAGCCGCTCTGGAAGAGGTTGAGGCGGATTGTCGCGGTCGTGGTTATGAGTTGATGCAGACCGGCAGCGGCTATCGTTTTCAGGTGCGCCAGGAACTCTCCGAATGGGTCAACCGCCTGTGGAGCGAAAAGCCCAAGCGCTATTCCCGCGCCATGCTTGAAACCCTGGCCCTGATTGCCTATCGCCAGCCGCTGACCCGCGGCGATATCGAACAGGTGCGCGGTGTTGCGGTGAGCTCGGATATTATTAAAACCCTGCAAGAGCGCGACTGGGTTCGCGTGGTGGGTTACCGTGATGTGCCGGGTAAGCCCGCCCTCTATGCGACGACCAAAATTTTCCTCGACTATTTCAATATCAAAAGCCTTGAGCAGCTGCCGGCGCTGAGCGAAATTAAAGATTTTGCCGAGCTCGATCCCGAGTTGGAATTGGCGCTCTCGGGCACTAGTGGCGAACCGGTGGCCGCCAATGATGATTTGGCCGATCCGAGTGAGTTTAACCTCGAGCAGGAAATTGATGGCGAGCACAATGTGATAACCGACGAGATCGAACTGGAAGGCGACGCGCCGGCTTACAACCAGTTTGATGCAGAAGAATATGATTCAGAAGAACTGGAAGGAGAACAACCGGGCGCCAGTGACAGGCCGAGCGGTTTAGCCAATGAGTGAAAAACTGCAGAAAGTACTGGCTACCGCCGGACTGGGTTCGCGCCGCGAACTGGAAAAGTGGATCTCCGCGGGCCGCGTGTCGGTCAATGGTTCGGTCGCCAAACTGGGTGATCGTGCCGAGCCTGAAGACCGCATTCTGGTCGATGGTCGCCCAATCAAAATTGTGACCGACGACAACCCCCGGGTGCTGATGTACAGCAAACCGGAGGGCGAAGTCTGCACCACCTCTGATCCCGACGGCAGACCCACCGTATTTGATCGCCTGCCACGCCTGGGGCGCGGCCGCTGGATCGCGATCGGACGCCTGGATATCAATACCAGCGGTCTGTTGCTGTTTACCAACCACGGCGAGCTGGCCAACCGATTAATGCACCCATCCTACGAAGTGACACGCGAGTATATGGCGCGTATTCACGGTGAAGTTGACGAAGCGATGATCAGACGCCTGACTGAGGGCGTGATGCTTGAAGATGGTGTGGCACGGTTTCAAAGTGTTAAAGCACAACATGCCCGCGGTGCCGATGAAGAGGGCGGCAGCCGCAACCGTTGGTTCAGAGTGATTCTGGCGGAGGGACGCACCCGCGAAGTTCGGCGTCTGTGGGAATCCCAGGATGTGGAAGTCAACCGCCTTAAGCGCATCAGTTACGGGCCGATTGAGCTGCCCTCAATTGTTCGCCGCGCTGACTTTATCGAGCTTGACCCAAAGCAAGTGGTATCACTGTTTAAAGCGGTCAACCTGCGACCACCGAAATTCAGCGAGAAAAATGTTCACCGAGATATGCGTGAACGCAAGGAAAAGAAACTCCGCGCCCGCGGCAATCCGTGGAAATAATCTTGCTTTCCTGAAAGCCGCGGCTGCGAATTAACGCTGCGGCTGAGCGTTAATAGATTGGCCATTCACTCCGGCGCTGTCAGCGCCAAGTAAGTAGAGATAGCTCGGCATAATCTGTTCGGCGGTCGCCAGGGTGTTCGGGTCTTCCGCGGGAAATGCCTGCATACGCATATTGGTGCGCGTCGCGCCGGGATTGATCGCATTGATGCGCACCGGCCCGAGCCCCTCGAGTTCCGCG
>JALRJD010000021.1 GCA_023255165.1 Porticoccaceae bacterium
CCATATCAAGGCCATTTGTAACCTTAGAGCTAACGTCACTTAAAGCCTGCGGGTCCATTCCAGTATCACCAGATTGAAAAACCCGGTAATAGTGCGGCTCTCGCCTAGACTGAACTCCAGCATGATATAGAGCTTGGTCACCTGATCGAGCAGTACCACGGTGGCGGCCACGGCAAACCAGCGCAGCCAGGGCAGCCCGGCCTGTCGCCCAAACATATCTTGTTTATGCGCGCCTTGCTTGTCCATATCCTGGTTATGCAAAGCGACGCGCCTCGCCATCACCTGAGAGATTGCTGACACAGCGGCCGCAGAGTTCCGGATGCTCCGGGTTGACACCTACATCATCAATAAAGTGCCAGCAGCGCACACACTTCTCCGCAGCAGAGCGCTGCAGACCCACCTTCAGCCCCTCGAGCATTGACTGACTGGCCTCACCCGCCTGCTCCAGCGGCAGCAAGCTCGCCTTGGAGGTGATGGTGACAAAACGCAGCTCATCACCCAACTTTGCCAGCGACTGATGCAACTCCGGGGCCGCATAGAGCTGAATATCCGCGCCCAGCGAACCCTTGACCACACCCTGATTGCGCTGATCTTCAATCACTTTATTGATCGCCTCTTTGGCCTGCAGAATCGCCGCCCAGTCGGCCTGGCTGATGATGTCACCGTCGGCCAGACGCTGCAGCGGATACCACTCGGCAATAAACACCGACGACTCGCGCTCGCCAGGCATAAAGCCCCAGATTTCGTCCGCGGTAAAGCTGAGGATTGGCGCAATCCAGCGGGTGAAGGCTTCGGCAATATGATAGAGGGCAGTCTGCGCCGAGCGCCGCGGCAGGCTGTTTTCGGCACAGGTGTATATGCGGTCTTTAATAATATCCAGATAAAAGCCGCCCATATCGCGCACACAGAAGTTGTGTAACTTCTGGTAGATAATATGGAACTGGAAACTGTTGTAGGCAGCGATAATCTCGTCCTGAAGCTGTGCAGCACAGTCCACCGCCCAGCGATCCAGCGCTAGCAGATCACTGTGCTCTACCCCGTGTTGCGCCGGTTCGAAACCGTCGAGGTTGGAGAGAAAATAGCGCGCGGTATTGCGAATGCGGCGGTAGGAGTCGCCAGCGCGATTGAGAATCTCGTCAGACACCGTCATCTCACCGCTAAAGTCGGCCGAGGCAACCCACAACCGCAGCACATCGGCGCCCATATCATTGATCACCTTTTGCGGAGAGATCACATTGCCCAGTGATTTGGACATCTTGTGGCCGTTCTCATCAACGGTAAAGCCATGGGTCAGCACCGCTTTGTAAGGCGCGGTGCCATTGATTGCGATGGCGGTTTTCAGGGATGACTGGAACCAGCCACGGTGTTGATCCGAGCCCTCGAGATAGAGGTCGGCCGGGTAGCGCAGCTCTTCGCGAGCATTGATCACCGACTCGTGAGTAACACCGGAGTCAAACCAGACATCCAGCGTGTCGGTGACTTTCTGGTAATCGGCAATATCGTCACCAATCAGCTCCGCAGCATCCAGCTCAAACCAGGCTTCGATACCCCGCTCTTCAACACGCAGCGCAACCTGTTCGATCAGGGCCGGCGTATCGGGGTGCAACTCACCGGTTTGCCTGTGCACAAACAGCGCAATCGGCACGCCCCAGGTACGCTGCCGCGAGACACACCAATCCGGGCTGTTGTCGAGCATGCTTTCAATGCGCGCCTGACCCCAATCCGGGTGCCAGCTAACCTCTTTGACGGCGGCCTTGGCCTTGGCCAGCAGACCATTCTTATCCATTGAGATAAACCATTGCGGGGTCGCGCGGTAGATCAACGGCGTCTTGGTACGCCAGCAGTGGGCGTAACTGTGAACAAACTGGCTGCAGCTGAGCAGGCGCTGATGGTTGCGCAAAACCTCGAGCACCGAGTCATCCACCTTGTAGACATGCTGGCCGGCAAACAGCTCAACCTCGTCGCGGTAGAGGCCGTTGTCAAGAATATAATTCAGTGTGCCTATGCCGTACTGGCGCGACACCACAAAGTCTTCCATGCCATGATCGGGCGCGGTGTGCACACAGCCGGTACCGGCATCTGTGGTGACATGTTCGCCGAGCAGCAGCGGAATATCGCGCTGATAAAACGGATGGCGGGCAACCACATTTTCCAGCTGCCGGCCCTCACAGCTCGCCAGCTGCTGATAGTCTTCCAGCGCCAGACGCTGCATCACCGACTCCAGCAGCGCCGCTGCGCAGACCAGCCGCAACGGACCATCGGCGCGATTAATTTGCACCAGCACATAGTCCAGCTCGGCGCCGATCGAGATCGCCTGACTGCTCGGAATAGTCCAGGGCGTAGTGGTCCAGATCAGAATATTGACCTCGCCTTCTCCTGGCAGACCGCCAAATGCAGCGGAGACTTTCTCCAGCTGCTGAGGATCGGTGACCGCATAGGCGACATCGATGCTGTAGGAGGTTTTATCCTGATACTCGACTTCCGCTTCAGCCAGAGCCGAGCCGCCAACCACACTCCAGTAGACCGGCTTGTAACCTTTTACCAGATGACCATTGGCGGCGATCTTGCCAAGGGCGCGAATGGTGTCGGCCTCGACGCGGTAGTTCATGGTCAGGTAAGGGTTTTCCCAGTCACCCAGAATACCCAGTCGCACAAAGCCCTCGCGCTGCCCATCGACCTGCTTCATGGCGTAGTCGCGGCACTTTTTGCGGAAGGTGGAGTACTCGACCTTGACCCCGGCCTTGCCGATTTTTTTCTCGACATTGTGTTCAATGGGCAGACCGTGACAGTCCCAGCCGGGAATATAGGGCGCGTCAAAACCGCTCAGGGTGCGCGACTTTACGACAATATCCTTGAGCGTTTTATTGACCGCATGACCCAGGTGAATATCGCCATTGGCGTACGGAGGACCATCGTGAAGAATATATTTTTCGCGGCCGGCACGGGCCTGACGAATCTGCTGATAGAGTTTGCTCTCTTGCCAGCCTTTCAACATCCCCGGCTCGCGCTGCGCCAGATTGGCGCGCATCGGAAAATCGGTTTTCGGCAGGTTTAATGTCGCTTTATAGTCAGTCATCTTGTTCCGTAATTTTGTCTTGTAAACTTGTCTTGTAAACTGGTCTTGTAAACTGGTGTTGTCATCTTGCAAAGTATTGCTGGTTAAGCCCCGCTTTAAATACCCTCGGTCTCAGCGGTTAAAAACCACTGACGAATCTTTTCAACATCGCGCCTGATGGTGGCAACCAGCTGATCAATACCGGTAAATTTTTCCTCGTCGCGAATCTTGTGCACAAATTCCACGGCGATGCGCTGGCCGTAGAGATCGCCGACAAAGTCGAGCAGATGCACTTCCAGAATCGGCTTTAGCAAATCCCCCACCGTGGGACGCAAACCCACATTGGCGGCGCCCCGATAACGTTTTCCGGCCACGTCCACCTTGACCGCAAAGACCCCTGAGAGCGGCGCACTGTAGCGGTTCAGCTGCACATTGGCGGTGGGAAAGCCCAGCTCGCGGCCCAACTGCTGGCCGTAACCAACCACGCCACTGATCGCAAAAGGTCGCCCCAGCAGCTCTGCCGCGCGAACAAAATTCCCCTGCTCGACAAATTCCCTGACCAATGTGCTGCTCACTCGACGACCGTCAATCTCGACAGTCTCTGTGTCGTTAACCACAAACCCGCCTCTCTTGCCCTGCTCAGTGAGCATGGCGAAGTCACCGCGTCGATCGCAGCCAAAGTGAAAGTCATCGCCGACAATTAAATGCTTAACGCCCAGCCCGCCTACCAACACCTGATCGACAAAATCCACTGCCGAGAGATTGCGCAGCTGGCGATTAAACTGCAGACACAGCACCCGATCGACGCCCATGCCCGACAGCGTATCGATCTTCTCGCGCAGTCTCATCAATCTCGCCGGGGCCCGCTCGGCGGAAAAAAATTCCCGCGGCTGCGGTTCAAAGGTCATCACCACCGAGGGAATTTGCAGTCGTCGAGAGGCCTCTTTCACCTGTCGCAAAATCGCCTGATGACCAACATGCACACCATCAAAAGATCCGATGGTGACAACAGATTTTTCTTCCAGGGAATGCAAGTTTCGCAATCCGCGAACAAAGGTCATTTTGGCGTGCTGCACAAGCGTGATTTTCACTGTTCAAAATAAGCGCCGAGTATACCTAGCAAGCACCAGAAAGGTAAGGCGCAGCGGCCAAATAAGCCTCTACAGAAAGAGAAATCAATGGCGGCAAAATATCAAAAGGCGTGGAATTTAATCTTTCGAACTGGTCGCCTTGCGCGGACCTTTTAAATCAACCGGCCGCATACCGCAGAGCCACAACACCGCGACGTACACCGCAAAGCCACCGACACAGATACAGGCGATAGCGCTGCTGCGCTGCCACCAACCCAACTGCTGCCAACTCTGCGCGCTAAAGGCATCGAAATGGTCGCCGAGCCAGATCAAAGTTACCAACATCATCGCCACCGCCAACAGCAAGCTTGTGCCAAAGCGCAGCCAGGCCGCGGCGGCCGGGAGGTAAATAGCC
>JALRJD010000249.1 GCA_023255165.1 Porticoccaceae bacterium
CGCCCCAGATCTCCGCACAGACGCGCGTCATCGCTGCCGTTAAGGTGGTTTTACCATGGTCTACGTGGCCAATGGTGCCTACGTTCACGTGCGGCTTGTTTCTTTCAAACTTTGCTTTTGCCATCTCAGTGTCTCCTCAGCAGGCATTTAACTTATCAGCTTCAAACGAGCTTTAATTTAGTCTCTAATTTGGTCTCACAACGGCGGAACTATTTTCGCCGGTGCGCAAGGGACGCCATCTTATACTGCGATTCGCCAGAGTCAACGCCCGCGTGGCTGAAAACAGCAAATTTTTCACTTTTGACCCGATTTCCGGCGCTCAAATATCGGTTTTGCCCTGTCACCCTGCTTTAAAACCACCCCAATTGCCGCTGTTTTGTAAAAACCCACAGCTTTAACGCGATTTTTTCTCTGTAATCGCCGCAATATCCTGTATACTCGCGCGCGTTTTTAAGCCTGCGTAAACAGCGGCAATTTTTTTAATTCAGCACTTTAATTGAGCATTCCCATGACTGATTTATCTCACTACAGAAATATTGGTATCTTCGCCCACGTTGATGCGGGCAAGACAACCACAACCGAACGAATTCTTAAACTTACCGGCAAGATCCACAAGACCGGTGAGGTGCATGACGGTGCAGCGACCACCGACTTTATGGAACAGGAGCAGGAGCGTGGTATCACCATCCAGTCCGCAGCGACAACCTGTTTCTGGAAGGACCACCGCCTGAATATCATTGATACTCCCGGGCACGTTGACTTCACCGTTGAAGTTTACCGTTCATTGAAGGTACTCGATGGCGGTGTCGGTGTGTTCTGTGGTTCTGGCGGTGTTGAGCCTCAGTCAGAGACTAACTGGCGCTATGCCAACGACTCTGAAGTTGCGCGTGTTATTTTTGTTAACAAGCTCGACCGTATGGGTGCTGACTTCCTGCGCGTCGTCGACCAGGTTAAAAATGTACTGGGCGCCAACCCATTGGTGATGTGTCTGCCAATCGGTATCGAAGAAGATTTTGTCGGCCTGGTTGATCTGCTGACTCGTCAGGCTTATGTCTGGGACGATTCAGGTCTGCCGGAAAATTATGAAGTGGTCGATATTCCAGCGGATATGGTCGATAAGGTTGAGCAGTATCGCGAGCAGATGATCGAAACCGCGCTGGAGCAGGACGATGACCTGCTGATGGCCTATATGGAAGGTGAAGAGCCCTCTATCGAAGACGTCAAGCGCTGCATCCGTAAAGGTACCATCGCTCTGGACTTCTTCCCCACTTACTGTGGCTCGGCCTTTAAAAACAAGGGCGTGCAGATGGTGCTCGACGCCGTTGTTGATTACCTGCCGTGCCCAACCGATGTTGAGCCTCAGCCCCTGACAGACGAAGAAGGCAACGAGACTGGCGAAGTGGCCACCGTGTCCAAAGACGAATCTCTGAAAGCGCTGGCCTTTAAAATTATGGAAGATCGCTTCGGCGCACTGACCTTTGTGCGCATCTACTCTGGCGTGCTTAACAAAGGTGACACCATCCTTAACAGTTTCACCGGCAAGACTGAGCGTATCGGCCGCATGGTTGAAATGCACGCAGACGATCGCAACGAGATCAGTTCTGCGCAGGCGGGCGATATTATTGCAATCGTCGGTATGAAAAATGTTCAGACCGGTCACACGCTGTGTGATCCCAAACACCCGGTTACGCTTGAGCCAATGATCTTCCCTGAGCCCGTTATCTCGATTGCGGTTCGCCCGAAAGATAAAGGCGGCTCCGAGAAAATGGGTATTGCGATTGGCAAGATGATTGCGGAAGATCCATCGTTCCGTGTTGAGACCGACGAAGATTCCGGCGAAACCATTCTTAAAGGTATGGGCGAATTGCACCTGGATATTAAAGTCGACATTCTCGCCCGTACCTATGGCGTTGACCTGATTGTTGGTGCGCCGCAGGTAGCCTACCGCGAAACCATTACTGTGCCAGTTGAAGACAGCTACACCCACAAGAAGCAGTCTGGTGGTTCCGGTCAGTTTGGTAAAATCGACTACCGCATCAAGCCTGGTGAGCCAGGCACAGGCTTTGTGTTCACCTCTTCGGTTGTTGGCGGTAACGTTCCCAAGGAATTCTTCCCGGCCATTGAGAAAGGCTTTAAAGGCATGATGGAAGAGGGCCCTCTGGCCGGCTATCCGGTGCTCGATGTTGAGATCGACCTCTACGACGGTGGTTTCCACGCAGTTGACTCCTCGGCAGTTGCCTTTGAAATTGCCGCCAAGGGCGCCTTCCGCCAGTCAATGCCAAAAGCGGGTCCACAGATTATTGAGCCAATCATGAAGGTGGACGTATTTACCCCTGAAGATCACGTGGGTGATGTTATCGGTGACCTGAACCGTCGTCGCGGCATGATCAAGGACCAGGAGCCAACCGCTACTGGCGCTCGTATCAAGGCTGATGTACCACTGTCCGAGATGTTTGGTTATATCGGACACCTGCGCACCATGACCTCTGGTCGCGGCCAGTTCTCGATGGAGTTCTCGCACTATTTGCCTTGTCCGCAGAATGTCTCCACCGAGGTTATCGCGGCGGCCAAGGCGAGAAAAGAAGCGAAGTAAGCTTTTCGTCTCTGCTCGCTGTAGCGGCAAACGAAAAACCCCGCCGGCTTACGCCAGCGGGGTTTTTTATCGCCTACAGATAATGGTCTTTTTATAAAGCGCTCATTCACATAGCGTGAAATTAGAGAGCGGCTTTATCTAGCCACCATTTTTTGTCATCACCGCTTCGGCAATATTTTTCGGTGCTTCGGCGTAGCGATCAAACTCCATAGTGAAGGTTGCGCGACCCTGGGTCGCCGAACGCAGATCGGTGGCATAGCCAAACATCTCCGCCAGCGGCACTTCCGAGGTAATAATTTTGCCCATGGCGCTCTCTTCCATACCCAGAATCACCCCGCGACGACGGTTGAGATCACCGACCACATCACCCATATTTTCTTCCGGCGTGACCACCTCAACTTTCATCATCGGTTCCAGCAACACCGCGCCGCCAAACTCAGCCAGCTTTTTGGTCGCCATGGAGCCGGCAATCTTAAACGCCATCTCCGAGCTGTCGACATCGTGGTAAGAGCCGTCATAGAGTGTGGCTTTAATGCCAAGCAGAGGATAGCCGGCGAGAACACCGTTCTGCATCTGCTCTTCAATACCTTTGGCGACTGCGGGAATATATTCCCGGGGTACCGTGCCACCAACAATCTCATTGACGAAATCGAGCCCTTCGGCACCGGAATCCTCGGCCGGCTCAAACTTTAACCAGACATGGCCGTACTGACCGCGACCGCCAGACTGACGTACAAACTTGCCTTCGATCTCACAGCTTTT
Source organism: Porticoccaceae bacterium (assembly GCA_023255165.1). Lineage (GTDB taxonomy): Bacteria > Pseudomonadota > Gammaproteobacteria > Pseudomonadales > Porticoccaceae > HTCC2207. Next base: position 3,356 of record JALRJD010000249.1, read on the forward strand.
GCGAATGGTCTCGCGGTAGGCCACCTGCGGCTGACCGATATTGGCTTCAACGGCAAACTCGCGACGCATCCGATCAACCAGAATATCCAGATGCAACTCGCCCATTCCGGAGATAATGGTCTGCCCGCTCTCTGGATCCGTCTTGACCCGGAACGAGGGATCTTCCTGCGCCAGCTTGCCCAGCGCTACACCCATTTTGTCCTGGTCGGCTTTGGTTCTCGGCTCCACTGCCACGGAGATAACCGGCTCGGGAAATTCCATACGCTCGAGGATAATCTTGTCACTCTCGGCACACAGAGTGTCGCCGGTAGTGGTGTCCTTGAGACCGATGGCAGCGGCGATATCGCCGGCCAGCACTTCTTTAATTTCTTCGCGGCTATTGGCGTGCATCTGCACCATGCGCCCAACTCGCTCTCTTTTCATTTTTACCGAGTTATATACCGCGGTGCCGCTCTGCAATGTGCCAGAGTAAACACGGATAAACGTCAGTGAGCCAACAAATGGGTCGGTGGCAATCTTAAACGCAAGCGCAGCAAACGGCGCCGCATCGTCAGCCGCTCGCACGGCGTGCTCGCCATTTTCCAGCTCGCCCTCAATCGCTTTGACTTCGGTGGGTGAAGGCAAATATTCAATCACCGCGTCGAGCATGCCTTGCACGCCTTTGTTCTTGAATGCTGAGCCACCGAGCACCGGAACAATTTCATTGGCCAGGGTGCGAATACGCAGCCCCCGTTTGATTTCCGCTTCACTGAGCACGTCTTCGTTGAGGTATTTGTCCATCAACTCTTCGGTGGCTTCCGCGGCGGATTCGACCAAATGCTCATGCATTTCCTGACACTGGTCGATCATTTCAGCGGGAATTTCGGCGTATTCAAAGGTCATGCCCTGATCCGCTTCGCTCCAGTAGATTGCCTTCATTTTTACCAGGTCGACCACGCCCTTGAAGTTCTCTTCGGCACCGATGGTCATCTGCAGCGGCACGGGAACCGCTCCGAGGCGCTGTTTGAGTTGATTGATCACCATCATAAAGTCGGCGCCGGCACGATCCATCTTGTTGACGAAGACCATGCGCGGCACTTCATATTTATTGGCCTGGCGCCACACAGTTTCAGTTTGTGGCTGCACACCGGAAGAACCACAGAGCACTATCACCGCGCCGTCGAGTACGCGCAACGAGCGCTCTACTTCGATAGTGAAGTCAACGTGCCCAGGGGTGTCGATAATATTGATGCGGTGGTCTTCAAACTGCGCGTCCATACCACGCCAAAAACAGGTCGTCGCCGCCGAGGTGATGGTGATGCCGCGCTCTTGCTCCTGCTCCATCCAGTCCATTGTGGCGGCGCCATCGTGAACCTCACCAATCTTGTGCGACAGGCCTGTGTAGAACAGTACCCGCTCGGTGGTGGTGGTTTTGCCGGCGTCCACGTGTGCGCAGATGCCGATGTTGCGATAGCGACTAATGGGGGTCTTGCGGGCCACAATATTTTCCTCTGAAACTGGGGTTAAAACATAAATTCGGCCTTAAGGCCGCGCGTATTTTAAACGCTCGATTCAAACAGTGCGCATTATTTCAGTCATGTTTGCGGCAAAAATATCTTCCGCCCTGAAAGCGAAAAAAGGCGGCCATAACAGCCACCTTTTTTGCGCAAGACTACATTGACTGTAACCTTAGAAACGGAAGTGCGAGAACGCCTTGTTGGCTTCAGCCATACGGTGAACATCTTCACGCTTCTTAACTGCTCCACCTTTGCTTTGAACCGCATCGATCAGCTCGCCGGCAAGGCGTTGAGGCATGGATTTTTCACCGCGGTTGCGTGCGTACTCAACCAACCAGCGCATCGCCAGTGCAGTGCGTCGCGATGGACGAACTTCGACTGGAACCTGATAGGTCGCACCACCAACACGGCGGGATTTTACTTCCACCATCGGTGCAACGTTATCCAACGCTTCTTCAAACACTTCCACTGGATTCTTTTTAAGGCGCTCTTCGACAATGTCGAGGGCTCCGTAAACAATCCGCTCAGCAACAGATTTCTTGCCGCTGACCATTACGTGGTTCATAAATTTAGCGAGTACGACGTTACCAAATTTTGGATCTGGTAGTACGTCCCGCTTTGCCGCTACTCTTCTTCTTGGCATCGTTTTGCCCTTCTCTTCAGGTTTGTCTGGGGAGTGGCCCC
>JALRJD010000355.1 GCA_023255165.1 Porticoccaceae bacterium
ATCAAACCAGTGGCTGTTGAGCGGATATATGCCGTGCAGCGCCAACCCTTTTGCCAGCACTGAGGTCATCAGGTTAACTCGCCGCGCGATACGCTCAAGCCCGCCGGGGCCGTGGTAGACCGCGTACATGCTGGCAATCACTGCCAACAGAACCTGGGCCGTGCAGATATTGGAAGTCGCTTTCTCGCGGCGAATATGTTGCTCGCGGGTCTGCAGTGCCAGCCGGTAAGCGGGCTCGCCGTTGGCGTCTTGCGAGAGACCGACCAGACGCCCGGGCAGGTTGCGCTTAAAGGCTTCGCGGGTGGCCATGTAAGCGGCGTGCGGGCCGCCAAAGCCGAGTGGCACACCAAAGCGTTGAGTCGAGCCAATCGCCACATCGGCGCCCAGCGAACCCGGTGATTCAAGCAGCACCAGACTGAGAATATCCGCCGCCATCACCACCAGAGCGCCCTTCCCTTGCAGCTGTTGAATTTGTTTGCGGAAGTTGCGGATCTCGCCACTGGCGCCCGGGTATTGCAGCAGCGCGCCAAATACCTCTGTGGGCAATTGGTCCACACAGCCAACAATCACTTCAATGCCGACCGGCTCGGCGCGGGTTTTAATAATTTCAATGGTCTGCGGCAGGCAGTCGCTATCGACAAAAAAGCGCAGTGATTTTGACTTTGACATGCGCTGGCAGAGCGACATAGCTTCTGCTGCCGCGGTGCCCTCGTCAAGCATCGAAGCGTTGGCCATTTCCATACCGGTGAGGTCGCTAATCATAGTCTGGAAATTGATCAGCGCTTCGAGTCGGCCCTGGGAAATCTCCGGCTGGTATGGGGTATAGGCGGTGTACCAGGCCGGGTTTTCAAGAATATTGCGCTGCACCACATTGGGCGTGATGCAGTTGTAATAACCCTGCCCGATAAAACTGCGGAAGACTTTGTTTTGCGATGCCATCTGGCGCAGTTCCGCCAGTGCCTGCGCCTCGCTGCAACCATCGACAATATCCAACGGCTGGGTCATGGCGATAGCTTCAGGCACCACCTGGCTGGTCAGCTGCTGCAGGCTGCTGCACCCCAGGGTGCTGAGCATCTGCTGCTGGTCATCCACTCCGGGGCCAATATGGCGGGCAATAAACTCTGCGTCATTTTCCAGGTCAGTCAAACTGCGAGTCTTCTGTAGCATGGTTGGGGTTCTCATAATGGTTGGCGGCCTGGGGCCGCTGGATAAATATTAAGCGCCACGCCAGTAGCGCTGCTGAACCAATGGCATTTTGCTTACCGTAATCGGTCGCGGCACACCGCGCACCAGGGCATTCACCTTGCAGCCTGGTGCAGCGTATTCAGTGGCCACATAACCCATGGCGATCGGCTTTTGCAGCGTTGGGCCAAAGCCGCCGCTGGTTACCACGCCGATAACATTGCCGGCATCATCGACAACTTCTGCACCTTCGCGTACCGGAGCGCGGCCATCGACGACAAAGCCAACCCGCTTTTTATCGACGCCATTGGCGATCTGATTGAGGATAATATCGGCACCCAGAAAGCCACCGGCTTTGGCGCCATCGGCTCGGCGCGAGTGGCTAATGCTCCAGGTTAAACCCGCCTCGATGGGTGTGGTCTGCTGATTTAATTCATGGCCATAAAGACACAGGCCAGCTTCCAGACGCAGCGAATCGCGAGCGCCAAGGCCAATCCAGCTTACATAATCAAAACTCAATAATCTGTCCGCCAGCCGCTGGGCATCGGCGGGCGCAACCGAGATTTCAAAACCGTCTTCGCCAGTGTAACCGGAGCGGGTGATATAGCAGTCGATGCCATCTATACTGCTGTGACAACCGTGCATAAATAGCAGCTCGGTCGCATTCGGCGCCAGGCTCGCCATCACCTCTTTTGCGCGCAGACCTTGCAGAGCCAGCAGGCCATGATCGCCGAGATAGCGAATATCCAAATCGCCAAGATGGCTGCGCAGATGGTCGAGATCATCGATTTTGCAGCCCGCGTTAACCACCAGAAAAAATTGGTCATCGGCCCAGCGGGTAATAATCAAATCGTCGAGCACACCGCCCTGCCGGTTGGTCAAGGTGGCATAGGTTTGCTGATTAATCGCCAGCGCTTCCAGATCGACCGGCACCAGTTTTTCCAGCGCCTGGGCCGCCCCCTCGCCAGTGACGATAATCTGCCCCATATGCGACACATCAAACAGGCCGGCCTGATCTCTGCAGTGCAGGTGCTCTTGCATAATGCCGCCGCTGTATTGCACCGGCATCAGATACCCGGCAAAGGGCACCATTTTGCCGCCCGCCGCAAGGTGGTAATCGTAGAAGATGGTTTTCTCGGCCTGGCTATCTGTCGACATAAAATGGGGTGCCAATTAAGTTGTAATAAAAGCGCTAACGCCGATTTGAGCTCGCATTTTATGTCGATGTTTATAATTTGTTAAATTAATAGATTCAATGTTAGCATTAACATTGTAAATACCTGTTCAGCAACATTTTGGTGGCAAAAGCGATGAAAAATCTTCCAATGGATCTGCTGCGAGCCTTTGTCTCGGTGGCACAACTTGGCAGCATTACCAAGGCCGGCGAACTGCTTGGCCGCTCTCAGCCGGCAATCAGTTTGCAGATACGCCGACTGGAAGAGTTGGTAAGTGAGGTGTTGTTGGTGCGCAATGGTAAATCTCTTGAGCTCAGCGAGGCCGGCGAAAACCTTTACAGCTACGCGGATCAGATTTTAAGCCTCAATGATCTGGCCATCAGCCAACTGTCGAAAAGCACGGTTGAGGGCAAGATTCGCCTCGGCATTCCCAGTGAGTTTGCCACCGTATTGATGCCCAAGATTGTCAGCCGCTTTGCCAAGGCCTACCCAAATGTCACCCTCGAAGTAAACTGCGAGCTGAGTAAAAGCCTGTTATCCAAAGCCGGCAAAGCCACCCATGATCTAATCCTGGCTCTGGAAGACAACCCCTCCAGCAGCGACTCCAATCTGGTGCGCACCGATGAACTGGTCTGGGTAGCAAGCATTGATCAGCAGATGCCAAGGGTGGGGGTGGTACCGTTAATTGCCGCAGCGCAGGGCTGCATCTATCGCAACCGAGCGATCAAGACCCTCGACCAGGTCAAGCAGCCGTGGCAGATTGTTTATACCATTCCGGATCTCACCGGCATTCAATATGCTATTCAGGAAGGGCTTGGCGTTACCGTGCTGGCCAAGAGCACGGTACCGGAAAATCTTAAGATATTAGCGCCTTCAGCGCGTTTCCCCGAGCTGGGCGAAGTGGGCATCAGCCTGATTAGTTCGGCGCGAAACAAGAAAAATGAAGCGGTGCATCTTCTGATAGAGTTTTTAAAAACCAGCCTGGCGTAGTTGCACAAGAGCCATCATCCTAGCGGCCGCCAAAATTGATAAGGGTAATCCTCTGGCGCCAGCGCCTCGATCGGCTCAAGGCCACAGTGCTTAAAAAAGCCAATCGCCACCCGCTCCGCTTTGATCAACAAACCATCCAGCGATGCATCCGACGCTGCAGCCCTGACGGCTACTTCGCCAATTAACGTTTGACCAATACCCCGGCGCTGAAAACCAGGCGCAATAAACAAACCATGCAACAATTTCGCCCTGCCCTTTGTGGTGCTGATTTGACGCGTTATATCCCAGGTTGCCACGCCAACGATCTGACCATCCTCCTCCCAGACCAGCGCTTGGTAATAATCCAGATCTTCGGCATCGTTATAGCAGAGCACCGGAACAATCAGCCGCCTGGCTCGCTCAGGCAGAGGCCAGGCCATTACCGCATCGGTAATCACCCGATTGATCGCAGCAAGATCACTTTTGTCGGCATTGCGAATAGTCATAAATAGCAGTTCTTTTACGGATAGCTCTTTTACGGATAGTTCTTTTACGGATAGCTCTTCAAAGCGGCCTAGGTCTCGACGGGACAGGCGACAATCGAAAAAGGCTCCGAGTCGGCAAGAAAATTAGCCACCGCGGTTAGCTGATTGGATTCATCACAGAAGTGAACATAGTGAAAATAGCCTGCATTGACTGTGTCATTGTTCTCAGCATTACCCGGAGAGTAAAGATTAAACGACAACGAGTCGGCGAGCGTATCGATAAAACTGGCGCCATGAGCCAGCGCATCGGTCTGATTATAGTCGAGGCTGTCAATCGCTCCGCCACCCAAATCGCAGTCGCTCAATGAAATAGTGGCTTCAAATACCTGCAGAGCCTCCTTTAACGCTTGGCGCTCATAGTCGGCAAAAATCTCATCCGACTCAAGATTGCCCGACAGCGCACAGCGACTGGCCATATTTTGAAAACCCAGCGCCGACGGCGCCAGCGCAGTCAAACTGCCATCGGCGGTGACCTCAACCAGAGAGATGCCACTGGCAATATCGGAGTATTCAACATAGATGCCGGGAATAATGGTGCCAAAATTAAACACCTCAGTTCCGGGCTGAAATAAAAACACGCCATCGCCCTGCTCAGAAAAGTTGGTCAAAGTAATGCGGCTGCCCTCAACCACTGTGCCGGAAACCGCCAACCTGTCGTTGCTCAAGCTGGCATCCGTCACACTTTTTTGCACGCAGGCAAGGTCGGCGCTAAAGCTGTCACCGACAATCTGCGCCTGACCATTGCACAGTGCATTAATCGCACCCGCTGGCGTGCTGTTGGTTAAACTGACACGGCCATTGCGCGACACCACCAACATCAGATTTTCATTGCTGGCCGGTATTTCAAGCGCCCAGTGTCCGGCGATAAATGCATTGCTGGTAAAGGTAAATGAATTTGAGGTTGAGCCACCGGAGCTATCGGAGGCGCTAATGGTCAGCTCATACACGCCCGGCGTGGTCGCCGCGCCCTGAATCACGCCAGTGGCGGCATCAATCACAAGACCGGAACCACCATCTGTGAGCGTAAACGCGAGACCTGTGCTGCTTAACTTGTCGGCGCTGGCGGTCAGAGTCCAGTTAACCTGGTCAGACCAAACTTCAGTGTCGCCCACCAAATTAACTGTGCCGTAATCCGGAGTGTCGTTTTGATTGCCGTTTTGATTGCCGCTGGATGATGACCCGCCCCCACCACCGCAGGAAGTCAGCAGCAGTGCGGCGATGGCCAATAAAGTGTGAGATTTCATAAAAGCGCAACATGTTGGTGAGTGTTAACCGCAATCCATGCTGTCAGTTTTTAATGTTGTAACGGTGTTGTTGTAAAAAAGCAGCTCTATTTAAAAATGCCATTGGCGCGCAGAAACGCGCCGACATCAAAATCCTGTGCAAATTTGGCACCCAATTCCGTGGCATCAACCCCGCGCTCAAAGGCATCTTTAAGCGGCTGGTGATCCATAAAATCGACAATATTTTCATTGCTGCCCTGCAGCTGTAATCTTGAGTTGGCATCGGTGGCCACCGCCTTGAAAGTGGCATACCAGAGCTCCCATGAAGGCTTGAGAGGCGCCGACTTCTCTGGTGTCTTTGCAACTTTCTGCGCACTTTCAGCAAACTTCTCCACCGGCTTTTCGGCCAGCTGACTCTTGCGCGACTGTGCTCGCTTTTTAAACAGACTCATGCTTTTAACTCGCTAGTTACCAGTTGTCGCTCACTCGTCTCGCAGCAGTGGCTTCCAATAAAGGATGCCAAACAACATTACCTGGGCAAAATTTATTGGCCCCGCGTGCCCGCGACTCGCCAGTTTGTTGCGCATTGCCACAAACTCAAGCACATGCACCACCAGCATCGCCAGGCCAATCCAGTTGACCCACTGACTTGCGCTGGCAGAAATAGATAGTGAACCGGGAACGAGCAAATTAAGCACAAATACCAGCCAGAAACCCAACAGCATGTACTTGTTAAGCGCGACAAATAATTTCATGGCCTGACCTTTTATTGTTCTATTTATTGTTTTAATTGTTGTTTTAATAATTGTTTCTTTTAATTCTTTTTGGTCTCAACGAGCGCCCTGCCAATAGCGCGCAATACTCCAATCAAAACCCGGCAGCAGCCTCGCCACAGATAATCTCAAACCTTCTGCGACTATGCAAATGGCAAACGCCAAACAAGCCTTATATTACAGCCCTAAATCATGGCAGATCCCAAACCCGGTGCTAGACTTAGGAGCATGACACGGAAAGCACATACTTACCCCTCGCCCAAGTTGCAGGAACTCTACCGGCTCGCTCTCGGCGTTTGCGGTGTGACCATCCTGCTCGGCGCCTGGCGCGATATCGGCTACCACGCTGGACTGTTGGGCGTGCTGTTGGTGCTGTTTCTCTATCAACTTGGCAGCTATTTAACCAGCAGCACCAAACTCTCCAAGATCGGCCGACAACGACTCGCCTTGGGCATGGAATTTAGCGACGGCACAATCACCGGCGTGTTGATCGCACTGGTCGCATTTGATCCAATTGTCACCGTGGCACTGGGCGCAGCCTTTCTGGTCACCATCATTGGCGCCATGAAAGCCACCGCGCCACTGGATCTGTTTGGTGCTTTTATTGGCGCACTGCTCGGCTACTGGCTGCTGCCGCTGGCCATTCACCCTTCGACGCCAGTGCAACTGCTGGTGATCTGCATCAGCTTTAGCTACTGCCTGCTCAACGTCAATATGGCCCGTCACACCCACTTTATGCTTGCCGATCAACACGAATCGGTCATAAGACAAAATGACTGGCTCACCCTGCGCACTTTTCATCTGTCCAAATATCTCTCGCCCGCACTGCGCAAAGCCATCCTCACCGGCAAAGATGTCAAAGCCGGCACTCAGGAAAAAACCCTCACCGTGTTTTTCTCCGACCTCGAAGGCTTTACCAAACTCGCCGAAGAGCTGGACCCGGAACAACTCACCAATCTGCTCAACACCTACCTCACCGAAATGTCGGAAATCGCCTTTCGTTTTGGCGGCACCGTCGACAAGGTCATCGGCGACTCGATAATGGTCTTCTTTGGCGATCCGGAAAGCCGCGGCGTGCGCTCCGACGCCATCAGCTGCGTATCCATGGCCCTATCCATGCAGCGCGCAATGAAGGAACTGCAAGCGCGCTGGCGCGCGGAAGGCATTGTCAATCCGCCCGGCCTGCGCATGGGCATCAACAGCGGCACCTGCAAAGTGGGTAACTTTGGCACCGAAAACCGCCTCGACTACACCCTGCTCGGCCGCGCCGTCAATCTCGCCAGCCGACTCGAATCCGCCGCCAAAAACAATGAAATTCTGGTCTCAAAAGACACCTACGACCTGATCAAAGATGCCGTTCACTGCAGCGACAAAGGCCAAATCCGAATTAAAGGCTTCGCCGAACCGATCAATGTTTTCAGCGTCACCGACCTGCACAAAAATATCGCCACCAGGCAAGCCACAGAGAACAAGATTTTGGTCAGCGCCCAGGCACCCCGTGCGACAGAAAACAGCGATATGCAACCTGCCCAGCTAAAGCTTGATGGTTGAAAAAATGGTTTCTATGTTTAATTCGAGAGTGTATTCCGACTTTTGGGCAAAAATCATTGTCCACAAAAAATAGATGGATAGGCGCGCGCATCTCCGGGCAGCCTAATAAATTTCCTTTACGGGGACAGAAGGAAACAATTATAAAAACACTCGCTCATTCATTGGGTTTTAAGTCCAATGGCAAGAGACAAGCTGACCCTTGTATTTCTGGTTATATAAAGCCGTTACCTGAATCGACATCGAATTGCTCGCTATGGATTGCCAAGAGCGGAGACTGCGTCAAATTGGAATTAAACCAACAGTCGACTTATGTTGTTAAT
>JALRJD010000378.1 GCA_023255165.1 Porticoccaceae bacterium
TGGTTGCTGGGGGCGCCTTTGCGATTGGGGTCGGTGGAGAAGCTGTACTGGGTTTTGGCAATACAGACCGGGAAATGCCCGTAGCCGTTCTCCTGCAGATCACGGATCTGATCGCGAATCTTCTGGTCGGCGATAATGTCATCGGCTCGATAGAGGCGCGTGGCAATGGTTTTGATCTTGTCCCAGATGGCCATAGCGTCGGGGTAGAGCGGCGCAAAATTGGCGTGGCCGCTGTCGACCAGTTCAACCACCTCGTGGGCCAGCTGCTCGGTGCCAGCACCGCCATCGGACCAGTGAGTACATTCAACGGCCTTGACGCCGTTGGCCAGGGCAATTTCCTGAATCAGCGCAATCTCGGCATCGGTGTCGAGGGAGAAGCGGTTGATCGCAACCACCACCGGCACGCCAAATGCTTTAACGTTTTCAATATGGCGCACCAGATTGCAGCAGCCTTCGCGGAGGGCGTCGAGATTTTCCTGATTGAGATCTTCTTTGGCAACACCGCCGTGCATTTTCAGCGCTCGGGTGGTGGCGACAATCACCGCTGCATCCGGGCTCAGGCCAGCTGCGCGACATTTGATATCAAAGAATTTTTCCGCCCCCAGATCGGCGCCAAAGCCCGCTTCGGTGACCACATAATCGGCCAGTTTCAGGCTCGCTTTGGTGGCGATAACCGAGTTGCAGCCATGGGCAATATTGGCAAACGGGCCGCCGTGAATAATCGCCGGGTTGTTCTCCAGTGTCTGCACCAGATTGGGCGCCAGAGCATCTTTCAGCAACACGGTCATGGCGCCGGTGCCGAGAATCTCGCTGGCGTGAACCGGCTTGTGATCACGGGTGTAGCCGACCACAATTTTATTCAGGCGCGCTTTCAGGTCGTCGAGATCAGTGGCCAGACAGAAGATCGCCATCACCTCGGAGGCCACCGTAATATCGTAGCCTTCCTGGCGCGGGAAGCCATTGCCCGGCCCGCCAAGACCGCAGTTGATACTGCGCAGGGCGCGGTCATTCATATCCGCGACGCGTTTCCAGACAATTCGTCGCGCGTCCAGCTCAAGGCTGTTGCCCCAGTGAATATGGTTGTCGATCAGCGCTGACAGCAGATTGTGCGCGGCGCCGATGGCGTGGAAGTCACCGGTAAAGTGCAGGTTGATATCTTCCATTGGCACTACCTGAGCATAGCCACCGCCCGCAGCGCCGCCTTTCATGCCAAAACAGGGTCCAAGGCTTGGCTCGCGCAGACAGACCAGTGCTTTTTTGCCAATGCGGTTGAGGCCGTCAGTGAGGCCCACCGAGGTGGTGGTCTTGCCTTCACCAGCCGGTGTTGGCGTAATCGCGGTAACTAGAATCAGCTTGCCGTTTGGTTTGTCTTTTAACGAGGCGATGTGCTCGGGATCGATTTTTGCTTTGACTCTGCCGTAAGGAATCAATGCGCTGTCGGGAATCCCCAGTCCGGCAGCGATTTCGGTAATCGGTTTGGTATTGGCATTACGGGCGATTTCGATATCACTCATGCTCTTGTTCTCCGTTGGTCCGACTCTTTAGTCGGCCTGTTAATCAATTATTCTGGCGGCCCCGCCAGACACACGCCATCTTCCGCAAAGCGCAGTTGCGGCGGCTTTCTGAGACCGGCCGGTGCTGTTCTAAAAACGACTCCAGAGCAATAGGCACGGGCACTGCAGGCGATGACGCGGGCGGATATATGGTTGTCGTAATTGCGTGCTGTCGGGCTCAGGTTGACAGTTACACTGCGGAATTGTTGTAACTAAAAATTCCTCTCCTGACAGTTGAGATATGGCTATGAAGACAAAGGCAAAAGTAGTGGTAATCGGTGGCGGCGTGGTTGGCGTCAGCACGCTTTACCATCTGGCAAAAAAGGGCTGGACCGATGTGGTTCTGGTTGAGCGCAAAGAGCTGACCTCCGGCTCAACCTGGCACGCTGCCGGTTTGCTGCCGCTGTTTAATATGAGTTAC
>JALRJD010000144.1 GCA_023255165.1 Porticoccaceae bacterium
ATAATACCGATGGCATGTTTGGTGACTTGCTGGCAACGTCGGCGCAGGCGCGCGGGGTAAAAGGGTTAATTATTGATGCTGGGGTAAGGGATATCAGAGACTTGAAAGAGATGAATTTTCCGGTTTGGTCGCGAGCAGTTAACGCCAAGGGCACAGTAAAAAATACCTTGGGTAGCGTGAACGTCCCCATAGTCTGTGCCGGCCAATTAATTAACCCTGGTGATATCGTTGTTGCTGATGACGACGGTGTTGCGGTGGTAGCGCGCAAAGATGCAGATGTTGTGCTGCAAGAATCTCATCAACGCGAAGCCCGGGAAGAGACCAAGCGCGAGCAGCTGGCCAGTGGTGTGTTGGGATTGGATATCTACAATATGCGGCCCAGATTGGAAGAACATGGTTTGGTCTATCTCGACTCGCTGGATGAACCAGCGGTTGACCAATAAAACAACAGGAGTCAGGAAATGATTATTGATTGTCATGGACATTACACAACCGCACCGGAACCTCACCAGGACTATCGGGCGGCACAGATGGCGAGGCTGCAAGATCCGACACTGCCAGAACCCCGGGCTGCGATTATTAGCGACGACCAGATCAGGGAAAGTATTGAACTTAACCAGTTAAAGCTGCTCAGGGAGCGTGGAGCAGATATGACCATATTCTCACCGCGAGCCTCAACCATGGCTCATCATGTGGGTGATGAACAGGTTTCTCAGGCCTGGACAGTGGCCTGTAATGATCTGATCAGTCGTGTAGTCGAATTGTTTCCGGAACAGTTTATCGGCGTTTGCCAGTTGCCTCAGTCCCCCGGTGTGCCGATAGAAAATTCCATTGCCGAGTTGGAGCGCTGCGTGACTGAGCTGGGTTTTGTTGGCTGCAACCTTAACCCGGACCCATCCGGGGGCCACTGGAGCACGCCGCCTCTAACAGACCGCCACTGGTATCCATTTTTTGAAAAAATGGTGGAGCTCGATGTGCCCGCAATGGTTCATGTATCCGGGTCCTGCAACCCCTGTTTCCACGCGACGGGCGCCCATTATATCAATGCCGATACCACAGCCTTTATGCAGTTCTTACAGGGTGATCTTTTTTCCGACTTCCCTGACTTACGCTTTATCATTCCCCACGGCGGTGGTGCCGTGCCCTATCACTGGGGGCGTTATCGTGGTCTGGCCGATATGCTTAAGAAGCCGCCTCTCAATGAGCATGTAATGAAAAATGTATTTTTTGATACCTGCGTCTACCATCAGCCAGGGATTGATTTGTTATTTGAAGTTATTGATATAGATAACATTCTGTTTGGTTCAGAAATGGTCGGTGCGGTGCGCGGTATTGATCCGCAAACCGGTCAATATTTTGATGATACCAAGCGCTATATTGATGCCCTGGATATCTCTGCAGCTGACAAGCACAAGGTTTTTGAACTCAATGCCCGGCGCCTGTATCCGCGACTGGATGCATCCCTGAAGGCGCGTAACAAATAAGGGGGGGTAAATAATGAGTAGATTTCAAAAAGATGCAGACTGGCTGGATTTTCATCCCAACCCGTCCAGGCCGGCCTTTAAGCCGCCCGCTGGAGCCGTGGATGCTCACTGCCATGTGTTTGGTCCGGGCGATCTATTTCCCTACTCGCCAACGCGGAAATATACACCCTGCGATGGATCAAAAGACCAGTTATTTGAACTGCGCGACCACTTGGGTTTTGAACGCAATGTGGTAGTTCAGGCGAGCTGTCATGGCACGGATAATAGTGCCATGTTGGATGCGTTAATACAGTCCGATGGTAAGGCGCGCGGGGTTGCTGTGGTGTCGCCGGATATTTCCGATG
>JALRJD010000152.1 GCA_023255165.1 Porticoccaceae bacterium
ACCGCCGACGGCTTGAGGAGGCTCGCAATGTCTGACAGCGCCAGTTACGACCCCAATGCTGACACGGTGATCTATGCAGTAAGCGAAGGGATCGCCACCATTACCATGGATCGGCCGGGCTACCATAATGCCCAAAATGGCAAGATGACCTATGAGCTGGACGCGGCTTTTCGGCGCGCTGTGGCTGATGATGAGGTTAAGGTTATTGTTCTCGCCGGCAACGGCAAGCACTTTTCCGCCGGCCACGATATAGGTACGCCAGGCCGCGATGTGCATCTCAGCCAGGAGCGCGCCGGCATGTGGTATGACCATGCCAACAAGCCCGGTGGCGAGTTTCTCTATGTGCGCGAAGCTGAGGCCTATCTGGGTATGTGCCGTCGCTGGCGCGAAATACCCAAGCCGACCATCGCTGCGGTGCAGGGTGCCTGTATCGCTGGCGGTCTGATGCTGGCCTGGGTCTGCGACCTTATTGTTGCCACTGACGATGCATTTTTCTCCGATCCAGTGGTGCGCATGGGTATTCCCGGGGTTGAATATTTTGCTCACCCGTTTGAGATGCCGCCGCGCATTGCCAAAGAGTTTTTGTTCACCGGTGACAAGATGTCCGCCGAGCGCGCCTATCAGGTGGGTATGGTCAATCGGCTGTCGACCCGCGAAACCCTGCATGATGATGTCAAGGCACTGGCCGCGAAAATCGCCACCCAGCCGCGCCTGGGCCTGGCCCTGACCAAACAGGCCGTCAATCATGTCGAGGATCTACAGGGCAAGCGCACCGGTATGGACGCCGCATTTGCCTGGCACCACTTTTCTCATGCGCACAATGACCTGGTTACCGGCGACAAGCTGAGCGGCTTTGATGCGAAAAAAATGGCCAAACATAACCGCGCAGGGGATAAGTCGTAATGGAATTAATCTATACCGCTGCACAGGCGCAATTTCGAGCCGAGGTGCGCGACTGGCTCAATGCCCATATCCCCGTTTCGCCACTGCCATCGTTTGATACAGAGGAGGGCTTTGCGGCTCATCGCGAATGGGAAAAGACTCTGGCTGAAGGCGATTACGGCATGGTTACCTGGCCCAAAGAATACGGTGGCCGCGGCTGTGATCTGATCGAATGGCTTATTTTTGAAGAGGAGTATTACCGTGCTGGAGCTCCTCTGCGGGTCAACCAAAACGGCATATTCCTGCTCGGTCCGACATTGATGGAATACGGCACCGAGGCGCAAAAACAGCGTTTTATCAGCACCATGGCCAGCGGCACAGAAATGTGGGCTCAGGGCTGGTCTGAGCCGGGTGCCGGTTCAGATATGGCAGCAATACGCTGTCGCGCTGATCGTGATGGCGATGAATTTGTCATCAACGGACAGAAAATCTGGTCCACAAGAGCGGTGTTTGCCGACTGGGTATTCTGCCTGTTGCGCACTGACCCCGAGTCATCCCGGCATCATGGATTATCGTTTATTCTGGTGCCACTGGACGCCCCTGGCGTCACTGTTCGACCCATTCCGCAGCTCAACGGCCTACCCGGATTTGCCGAGATATTCTTTGACGATGTGCGTGTATCCGACTTCAATCTGATTGGTGAAGAGGGCGGTGGCTGGGCGATTGCCATGGCCACGGCAGGCTTTGAGCGCGGCCTGATGTTGCGCAGTCCGGCGCGCTTTCAGCAAGCCTCAAAACGTCTGGTCGAGCTCTATCGCCAGCGCCAAAATGATATTTTGGATCTCTCCATCGAAGACAGTGTGGTGCGCTGCTATATGGACGCCGAGGCCTATGCATTATCGACCTATCAAACTGCATCGCGGCTGATCAATAACGGCACTATTGGCCCGGAGTCGAGCTGCAATAAAATTTTCTGGTCAGAGCTGGATCTGCGCATTCATGAGACTGCTATGTCGCTGCTCGGCGCCAAGGCTGAGATCGAACCCTGTTCCCCCGATGCTGATCAGCAGTTGGCCAATTGGCTGGATGGGTTTTTGTTCGCACAGTCGGGGCCAATTTATGCGGGGACCAACGAAATTCAGCGCAATATTATTGCCGAGCGCATGCTCGGCATGCCGCGTCGATAAGCGGCAAAAAGAGAGATAACCATGAACTTTACCTTTAGTGATGATCAATTATTGTTTCGCGATACCGTCCGTGACCTGCTCAGTAATGAAGTCACTGCCGAGCGAATTCGCCAGCGTTGGGACAGTGACAGCGGCATCGACAGCGCTGCGTTGCAGTCTATGGTCGATTTGGGGCTAACCGCCGCGCTGGTGCCGGAAGAGCAGGGTGGTTTGGGACTCAATGCCGTGGACTTTATTTTGATCGCCGAGGAATGTGGCAGGGCTGCATTGCCAGAGCCAATCGTCGATAGCTGCCTCGTCGCGACGCCCATGCTAGTGGACGCCGATCGCGCGCTCGAAGGCAGCGATAGTCGTGTCCGGGAACTGCTGGGAGCAATCGCCAGTGGGGAGAAAACCGTACTCTGTGGCCCGTCGATCAATCCCTATATCAACTTTGCTCACAGCGCCGACTATCTATTGCTGCCCCATGGCAATGAAGTGCATTTGGTCGCCACTGATGCGCTGCAATTGGAGTTGCAAACCAGCGTTGATCCGAGCCGTCGCCTGAGCAAAGTCAGCTGGCAGCCGCGCAGTGACACCTGTATCGCCCGCGGTGAAACTGGTGCCGACCTGTGGCGCGCGACACTCAATCGCGGCGCCCTGGCTAACGCCGCGCAGCTGCTCGGCCTCAGTGAGGCGATGGTGGCTCAAGCAGTAAAGTTCGCCACCGATCGCGAACAGTTTGGCCGCCCAATTGGTGTCAATCAGGCAGTCAAGCACCTGCTTGCCGACTGTGCCGTGAAAGCGGAGTTTGCCAAGCCGGCGATCTACCGCGCCGCCTACACCGTTGCCGTGGCGCCGACCCGCGCCGACTGGTCTGTCTCTCATGCCAAAGCCAGTGCCGGTGATGCCGCGCGCAGCGCTAGCCGCAACTGCACTCAGGTGCATGGGGCCATGGGTTACACCTGGGAGTGCGACCTGCATATCTGGATGAAGCGCGCCTGGACCCTCGATAAGGAGTGGGGTGATGCCGGCTTCCACAAAAATCGCATCCATGAATGGCTGTTGCAACCCAATGCACTGCTCGGCCCACAATACACCTTTGGTCGCCGCCATATGGGCGATGCGGCCAATCCTATTACCGCTGCCTAGAGACTCAATATGACTATTCCCTCCGCTTACATTGTCGACGCGGTGCGCTCGCCAACTGGCCGCCGTCGCGGTTCATTGGCCGATGTACACGGTGCCGATCTGGGCGCTCATGTTCTGCGCACGCTGGTTGAACGCAATGCGATTCCCGACAATGAATATGATGATGTGATTTTTGGCTGTGTCGACACTATCGGCCCATTGGCCGGTGATATTGCCCGCACCGCATGCGCGCAAAGCCTTGGGCGGGCATGTCGGCCAGTGCGGCGCACTTGCCCTCGCCCGGGTTCCACACCACCGAGTTGGCCCATGAGGGGCTTTGCGGCGAGGTTCCTTCTCGGACTGCTCCGTGAAAATCCCTAGTGCGCAGCAGTGC
>JALRJD010000194.1 GCA_023255165.1 Porticoccaceae bacterium
TGAGAGAGCCTGGTGAGAGAGCCTGGTGAGAGAGCCTGGTGAGGGAGCCTGGTGAGAGAGCCTGGTGAGAGAGCCTGGTGAGGGAGCCTGGTGCAAATGCCCGCTGCAAAAACTATCTTGCAGCAAGGGCGAACCAACCCGGGTTTTGCTACTCTAACCCCAGCTGTGAAAATAATACCGAGGGCAAATTAGTGCCGGCATTCAAGACAAATCAATCGCTTCGCGCAGTCAAGCTGCTGGCGCTGCTATTGGGGCTGCAAACGATCACGGCTTTTGGTGCCGACGGTAATGCAAAATTCGCGGACCCCACACTCAGCCCCTATCGCGCCGACTACTCAGCCAAATTCAGCGGCCTCTCTATTGAAGCCGTGCAGCGGCTCGATGAAATTGAACCGGGCATCTATCGAGAAAGTCTTGTCGCAAAAAATTTTCTCGGCAAAATCGATGAACAGAGCACCTTTAGCCTGACCCACGATCAGCAGTTGCAGCCCACTGAATACCATTACATCCGCTCCATTCTCGGCAGCACAAAAACCGAAGTACAGCATTTTGACTGGCAGAACAAACGACTCGAATACCGCAAAAACGAAGAGATTAAAGAAGCCGATCTGCAGCCCGGACAGTTGGATATGATCACCCATCGTCTGCAGCTGCGGCGCGACCTCAACGCCGGCAGAGAGAACCTTTCCTACGCTGTTATTTCAAGGGGAAAGCTGAAACAATACCAATACAAAATTGTTGCGGAAGAAGTTTTACAGACCGCCATCGGCCCGCTGAATACCGTCAAAATTGAAAAAGTCAGTGACGATGATCGCGAGTTTACAGCCTGGCTGGCCAGCGACTGGGACTACTTGATTGTTAAACTGGTGCAGTCGCAAAATGGCGACAGCCACAAACTTGAATTACGCAGTGCAGTGGTCAACAACCAAACGGTTCTTCCACTTGGCACTGAATACCAACAGCAGGATCAAGAACAACAAACTGATCATGAGAAATTGGACGGCAGCAGACTATGACCAGCCCGAACACCCGCTCAAACAGAAAATCCAACCCCAGTAATATTGTCTTTATTGTCGGCACCCTGATCGCCGTCATGATTATTGCCGTGGTTCTGTATAACGCCCAGAACAAACAAGACCAGGATCTGGAATTAATCGCCGCACCTGAGCCGGTGGCAGAAGATGTCGTGCAGGCACCGGTGATACCGGAAGCGGAAATTCCCCAAGCCGTGGAGCCGCTGCCCGCCGCCGAGCCGGACGTCAAAATGGTCAGCGAGCCACCAGCGCTTCCCGACCTCGACAACAGTGATGAGTTTATCCGGGAACGGCTGTTGCTGATCAACGATAAACCCGAGTTCACCAAGTGGATTAATACAGACGACCTACTGCGACGCACCGCAAGTTACACCGACGGCCTGTCAAATGGCGTTATGCTGTCAAAGATATTTCCGCTCAGCCCACCGGAAGGAAAGTTCGCCACTCACAGTAGCGACGACACCATCTGGCTGAATGCCGGCAACTACGAGCGCTATAACCGCACCATCAACACCATCACCAGCCTGCCGATGGACTCCATCGCAAAAATGTTCCATTTCTCCAGACCGCTGCTGGAAAAAGCCTTCTCCGAAATGGGCTACAACCCACGACAGATGGACGGCATTATTTTGCAGGCCATCGACGTTATCCTGGCGACGCCAATCATCGTCGAACCCATCAAACTGACCCGCGATTCAGTGGTTTACAAATTTGCCGACCCGGCACTCGAATCGCTGCTGCCTCTGCAAAAACAGCTGCTGCGCACCGGCCCGGAAAATACCAAACGACTACAACAGCAAGCGAGTAAAGGCTTGCGTTTGTTTGGTTAGCAGTAATGCTGAATGCGTAAGCGTTAGATTTGCCGTATCC
>JALRJD010000286.1 GCA_023255165.1 Porticoccaceae bacterium
GAAAAGTTGGAGTGCAGATGGGTGTCGCCCCAAAATACCTGTTTGGAGTGGGCCTGATTGGCCACTGGCGAATATTGGGGATCCTGATTGCGAATAGGCTGTGAAGGCTGATAGCCGGTTTTGTCGGCCTTGGCCTGCAGCGCCTCTGTGGTCTGCCCGGACTGATTGCTCAGCAGGCCAGCATAAAAGGCAACTGCGACCGCTCCCGCGACAATGATATTCTTTGTTTTCACTGTGGATTCCCCATCGTTTTTTATTGTACTTTTTATTGTGTTTTTTAATTTTTTAATCAGCTTCGAGCTGGCAGAAAACGCCCATAACCCTGCTCGTGACCCAATGCATCAACAACCTGTTCGTTGTCGACAGCGATCTTACCATTAATAAACACATGCTCAACCAACCCGGGGTTGCGATTGACCAGACGCTGAAGATCAAAGTTCTCCATTTCCGCCCAGCTGACCTGTTCCAGATTTTGATCAAAACAGTCGGGGTTGATCACCACCAGATCGGCGCGATCGCCTTCGCGAATCTTGCCGGCGTCGATGCCCAGCCAGTCGGCCTGCTCGCCGGTCATACGCCAGACGGCTTTCTCCATCGACATCACCGGCTGGCCCGCTTCCTCCGCTTCTTTAACCAGTTTGAGAAAACGCAGCGGTAAATTGTAAAAGGCCATATTGCGAATATGGGCGCCGGCATCGGAGAAGGTCACCAGAATATTGTCGTCTTTGACCATATTGCGCAGCACTTTTTTATCGTCATTGGCCACCGTGGTGTACCAGCGTAAATCGCGCCCGAACTGCATCACCAGATCCAAAAACAGATCGACCACATGGACGCTGCGCTCACGAGCGATTTCATCAAAGTTTTTACCCTCCAGACTTTGATCCGGGCATTTAAGAATAATCGCATCGCCAAAATCTCTCTGCCAGACTCTGGGGCTGAGTTTTTCACCATAAAATTTTCTAAAGTTGCGGCGATAGGACTCATCCTTGAACAGATCATTGCGCTCAACCTGGGTTTTTAAATCCAGCGCCAACTCGCCGGCGCCAAACTCTTCAAAAAAGACCACATCGATGCCATCGGCATAAACGGTAAACGGCGTCGGCAATACCTGCCAGCGAAAAGCGCCGCCGATGCTGTTGACAAAACGGCTGGCCAGCTGTGACAGCGGCCGCAATGTGCGATTGCCACGCAGATCGAACAGAGAAATCAGCGTGGTTTTTAAAGGGCGGCGGAAAATGCCAATGGTGTCGATCAGGTATTCAAGAATGCGCAATGGGTTGGCCGCATTCGGGGCGCCCTGATGAATACGATTGTAACGCCGCACAATTTTATTTAAGCGCCACAGTTCGCTGACCCGCGCATAGGTGCTTGGCAGCGAGCGCGACCAGGCGCGATCGCCATCAATTTTGTCCCAGTGCAGACGCATGGTCGATAGCCCGAGAAAACCGGACGCCAGCGCATCTTCCAACTGCGATTCCATGGTTTCCATCTGTTCTTTGCTCGGTTTCACCTTGCGATCGGTGGCATCCATAATGCCCATCGCCGCCACGCGCATATCACTGTGACCGATAAACGAAATCATATTCGGGCCCAGCGGCTGCTGATTGATAAACTCGACCCATTCGCTGGGTTTGCTCCAGGTTTTTTTGGCTTGCAAAATCGGCAGAACTTTTTCGCGGGGCACGGTTTCGACCCGGGTAAAGATATCCGAGGCGTCTTCCGCATCACTGCAAATCATACTCAGGGAACAGCTGCCCACCAGCACCGTGGTAACACCGTGGCGCACCGATTCAGAGAGACTTGGCGTGACCAGCACTTCGGCATCGTAGTGGGTGTGGGTGTCGAGAAAACCCGGGGTCACCCACTTGCCGCCGGCATCGATAACCCGCGGATTTCCCTCGAGGCTCAGGGTTTCAGTGGTGACGCGAGCAATAGCGCCATCTTTAATACCAATGTTTTGAATCGATGATGCGGCCCCGGTGCCATCAAAATAACGGCCACCGAGAATCACTGTGTCATAGGTTTGAGCTGTCATCTTATTGTTCCCCTCAGTTGTTTTTTTAGTGAATATTACCCCCCATTCAGACAAATAACTTGATATATTGCGAACGCTTATTGAGCCTGAAAACGGATTCAAATACAGGTTATTCACCAAATCTACCGAAAAGACGGACCCAATCTATGGAAACCATTGTTCGCTGCGGCGGCCTCAGCGGATATGAAAAACTGGTCAGAGA
>JALRJD010000044.1 GCA_023255165.1 Porticoccaceae bacterium
AGCCCACCGCGCCCCACTCCATCAATAACTGGGCCTCACAATTAAGCTTTTCTGTTTCGGCATCTTGACCTTTAAATGCCGATTCATTGCAATAGAGTAGAGACTTGATTGTATTTATCGCGCTGGCGCTTACAGCATTAATTGGTACAAAGGCCTGAAGCGGCTTACCGCCATCGGGCTTGCCTTTCGAATAGACCATTATGCCAATATTAATTCCGGAGAAATCCGGGTTGTCGGCAATGCGCTGCTTTAGGCTATCCAAAAATTTAAATAGCGCTTCATGCAAAATCTGATCTTTGGTTACACCATTTGACTTGCTATCCCAGTTAGCCGAATTATCCAGCACAAAAAGCACATTGGGTGGTGCAACATTGGTGGCATTATTGCGGAAGATATCAATATCCGCCGCGCCCAGTGGATGGGATAGCGCCACCAGCCAAGAGAGCATCAGCGCTCTAAACTGAACGCTGCGATACAGATTTATAGATCGGTAAAAAATGGTTTTCATTATATGGCCTCCTGGCATATCAATCCGGGCAGTAGCCCTCGAGATACCTGAATTTAAATCCTTCAATGACGCTGGACTCTGCGCCCGAGATATTGTCGGTAACGGTGATATCCGCTTGCCAGTAGTACTCCGGATGACAGGGAGCTGAGGTTCCCTCAAGCAGCGAACAGCCGGCGGATTTTGCCTGCAGCAGACATTTCACGCTGTTGATGCTGACATTCATTCCATTTGCGACAGAGCTCGGGAATGACAGACTAAAGTTGCCATCAGCATCGAGATAACTGCTGTTGTCGACGTAGTAGTTGATATCGCTGAGCAGATAGTTAATCGCGTTTTGAGCCGCTTGCTGCGTCTCTTGTTGCCGCTGCTGGCTCTGCACCAGCTGCAGATTAATATTGGTGGTGGTGATGGTCGACACCCCCAGCGTGGTCAACACCAGCAGCATAATCAATGCCACCACCAACACCGCGCCACCCTGCCTGGCATAATGTGCCGCATAAATATAAGGCGCGCCATAAACAGCAGAACGCCTGTTAATAGGTTGCTGATTGATAAGCTGTTGATGCATAGCCTGATAAGTCATACGCCGGCCCTCTTGATACTGACATTGGTAAGCCGGGAGACGGTACTAAACAGACGGCGCTTTTTACTGTCACTAAAGGTGATGCCGGATTTGTCGGCATAGGCATAGGTTTTCGAGTCGCTTAAACCGGGCGCATTGCTAGTGCTGCTAAGCAGTAAAAATACCTTTACCGAAACCACATTTTCCCATTCCGCCGCGGATGCGGGCAGCTCAACAAATGCCGCATTGCCGCCATCGGCATTGGGAATGCCATCGCCGGAGCGGTCGATACCGTAGACCACCTGAAAATCGTCCACACCCTCAACCAGCGGCTCGGGAGAATAAGCGCCATTGATCAGGCTCAGACGCTTAAATACATTCTCATCATCGACATAATAAATATCCTGATGATACTCGCGGATATTGGCGACTTTGGTGCCGCCGGAACCATCCTTTTCGGTTAGCGCAAAGCTTCCGCTGCCGCCAGTCTCCAGTTCAAAGGAGGTGACCGTCTCCTGCAGATAGTGCTGAGCGGAAGTCAGGCCCGCAGCGCTATTGACCGCCGTGGTATCGGCGCGGCGAATCAACAATATATCCGAACCGGTAAGCAGCACATCGCCATTACAAGTAGTGGTGCCGGCGCTGACATCATCGTCGCCCCAGAGCGGAAAGGTCATGCCATCGATCAGATCGGCGCTGGCCAGGTCAGTGCACTCATCCGGCTGGGCGGTTGCGCCGCTGCTGTACTCTTCGAGACGCCCGAAGAAGCCGGCCAGTTGCAGCTCGCTGTTTAACAGTTTGGTGAGGTAACGGCCGTTTTCCACCATTTCACTGGTCAGCTCCACCTCTCTGCTGACACGGGAGGAATTTAATGTCACATCGAGAATGGCCCAGGAGAGAATAATGCCCAGCGCCACCGCGACCATCAGCTCAACCATTGAAAACCCGGCCTGCTGTTGGCGCCTATGACCAATAGAAGAACTACTGGCGGAATAGGCGTCGATATTACCAACGGAATAAATAACCATCATCAACTATCCAGAACCGGTGGTTGTAACACATAGGTGACAGCTCGGCGCAGTTTGCTGGCGGCCCCGCCATAGCTGCTATTGCCGCAGGTAGTGGCCGGTGCAACCGTTTCCACCAATCCCTGCCAGACCACGGAAATGGTGTAGGTCTCATTAACATCGTCATAGACAATGCAGCCCCGCGCATTGAGCAGACCGCCGACACTGGTGCCCCCGGAGACTTCGCCACTGCCCTTGAGTAGATCGCTCCACTCATTGACGGCGTCGGCAACCTGGGCCTGAGTGTCCGCGGTGCCATAACTTGAACAACTGTAGGAGCCGGAAAAGCCGGTTCCGACTTCGGCGCCGGAGAGTCCATAGCAGCCCTGGGCGGCGGGATTGGAACGAATTTGATCGACTATATAGTCGACCAGATTGAGCGCATAGACACGCTGATAGACTTCGAGCTGCGCTTTTTGTGCGCGGTTTTGCAGCGAGGCGTAACCGAGCAGACCTACCGAAAACACCAGCAGCGTTATCAGCACTTCAATTATGCTAAAGCCGCCTGATCTGCGCTGCCGGCTTGGCACCGCACTCTGCTGCAAAATAGGTTTCTGTTTCATGGTCAAAGTGGTCATTCCCTTTAATCGTGCTTTTTTAGTCGTGCTCTTTTAGTCATACCAGGTCGCATTTTTCTGCCCGAGATGATTGACCGTCAGAGTGTCGCTGCCCTCTTGAGGCGTGCCCGCTTTGGGTGCGGCCTGCAGAGTAAAGGTCGGTGGCGAAGCGGTGTTGTCTACGCCGGTGATGGTGACTGTGTAATTGTCGGAAACCCGATCAATCGGGGTGCTGCCAAGCGCCGCCAGGGTGGTGGCATAAGCTCGGTTATCGAGAATATATTGGTGCTGCAGGCTGGAGGCTTCGAGCAGATACTGCTGCGCGACAGCGCGATTATTTTTGACTATATGTTGCAGATAACTGGGATAGGCAACCGCGGCGAGAATCGCCACAATGGCAACAACAATCATTAGTTCAAGCAGTGAAAATCCCGCTGTTTTGTTTCGCTTTGATATCATGCTGTTAACTCCATCTAACACTTTATTCACTCTCAATTAACTCTCAATTAACTCTTACTTAAACCCTCTTAATTCTCACAACAACTAACGCCAGATGCTTCCGTTTACCACCTGCGTTTAACCTTATACCGGCACTCTAATGGCTGCCACCGCAACCAAAACCCTGGGCCGACCGACGTTGAAAACTATCCGATTAACGTTGCGCCAATCGTTCCCAAGAATCATTTTAGGAAGTATGGCATTGGATCTTGGTACCTCCGGTATCGTCATAGCCATCCCCATTGGAATCAGTGGATAGCCGCACCCGGCCACTGCGAAAAACAATCACTTGCCGTCCGTAATCAAAACTCAGATTGGAGGAGCAGACTTCAAAATTACCCGATTCGAGCGCCTCACCATTACTGGCAAATCTTAGATAGTCGCGCCCAAACGAGGCAGACAATGTGAGTTCTATAGAATTGATATCAATGTCCTGCTGCAGCGGCTCTCCCGCGGTAAACCCTTTGTCATCATTATCATCGCGAAATACCAGCAGGCGCAGGCCATCGTTTTTAACACAGTTATTCGACGCATTCACAGTGCAGACGATCCAGGTTTGGTGCTGGGAAATTGCCTGACCGCGGGCCAGCTCCAGGGCATTGCGCACCTGCACGGTCTTGAGGCTGACCGCGCGGCGTTGCGAGAAACTGGTAAATGAAGGTACTGCAACCACCAACAGAATGGCGGCAATGGCGATGGTGACCATTAGTTCGATAAGCGTAAACGCTCGTGTATGACGATAGTGGTTCATCCTGAACTCCTGACCCTGAAAAAAGTTGGGGGGCCGGCACTGTTTTACTGCCTTGCTGTTTTGCTCTCTTGTTGCCCTTGAATACCAGCCCGCCACTAAAGAATAGCAGCTATTCAGAGTTCGTCTAATTCACGGTCTCGCAACTGCGACCGAGTCGATATCATGACAGCGATAACGACTGTTATCAGCTCCATGGAAAGGGGCTATTGGAGACCGGGTGCAGCTTACCCTCGATATAGCGCGAGAAGCGGAAAGGTTCCAGCAAGCGGGAGTTGTCACCACAGATTTCTTCGGCCACCAGCTTGCCGACACCGATCATTTTATAGCCGTGATTTGAGTCGGCAATCATGTAGCAGTTTTGATGGAAGCGATCAAACAGCGGGAAGCTGTCCGGAGTGAATGCGCCAATGCCGCCTGAAGGCTCTTTTTTATACTGGGCCATGGTGCCGGAAAAACGCTTCTGACAATGGGCCAGCGCCGACACCCACATATTGGCGAAGTCTTCGCCAACAATAAACTCCGGTGAGTCGGGTCCATAGGGGTCAACCGCCACTGCATCGGCCGACTTGTCGACAATAAAGGGCGCCGCGCCACCCTGAATACCATCAAAATGAAAATCGGGTTTGTAGTAGATGCCCCACATTTTATCGGTGATCAACGAGCCATCCACATCAGAGTAAAGTGGTGCATCGGTATCCACATGGATAACCGGCGGCATTTTGCCATCGTTGGTCTGCTGCAACTTGGGGTCGACACCCAGGGTGCCCTCTTGCAGCGACCAGTAAATCCACATTGGAATATCGCTGGTAATCACCCCACTTTGCGGATTTTTGATGCTGATCGTCGAAGGCAGCTGCAGCATATCCCAGAACTGTTTGGCCCAGGGACCCGGGGCAACCACCACATAGTCACAGCTGATATTGCCGCGATCGGTCTCCACCGCACTAATAGCGCCGCTGCTGTCATGGCTGAAACCGGTGACGGTGACACCCCCGACGATTCGCACGCCCTCGGCTTCGGCTTTGGCCGCCAGACCTTCCAGCGCCTTGCGATTGTTGGCGTAACCGCCGGATTTTTCATGCAGCACTGAGGTAATGCCCTGGGCCTGCCAGTCATCAAAAATGCCGCGCATATAGATCATGCAGTCAGCGGCGCCCTCGATAAAGCTGGACTGGTAACCAATCGCCTGTTGCTGCTGATAAGTTGATGGAGATGGCTCGCCGACTCTGATGGCCCAGTTGCTGGGGCTGATATTAATTGTTGGCGCCTCCTGCCTGTCGGCTATGTCCGGACTGCAGCGCGGCATCAAGTGGCTGTCGAATATCAATATGGGATTATCGGTATTTTTGATCGCCTTTTTTATTCTTTTCGGCGCCACATTCTTTGCCTTTAAAACATTCTTCTATGCAATCTGGGACTACCTGCTGGCGCTGCCCGCCATGTCGACCACCGTGTGGCAGAGTGGGGCAACAGAAACCGATGCCGCACTGCAAAACTGGCAAGGGGCCTGGTCGGTCTTTTACTGGGCCTGGTGGATTGCCTTTGCACCGTTTGTCGGGCTGTTTTTAGCGCGAGTATCCAAAGGCCGAACTATCCGAGAATATGTTATCGGCGCAATGATTATTCCGGCGCTGGTCTGCCTGGTGTGGTTTGCTTTTGTCGGTGCCACCGCCATCGATCTCGAGCTGACCGGGATTGCCAAAGGTGCGATTGTCAATGCGGATATTTCCGCGCAGTTATTTGCCACCATCAACCTGATTCTGTCACCCGAACTGGCCGTGGCGCTGTCGCTGATTATTGTGATTTTGCTGATGACCTTTTTGGTCACCTCCGCTGACTCGGGCATTTTGATTATTAACACTCTCGCCTCTGGCGGCAATCAGGAACAACGCAGTCCAAAACATGTGATGATATGGGGCGTAATATTTTCTACCCTAATCGGAGTGTTGTTGGCAGCCGGAGGAATGGATGCGCTGCGCTCGGTGATGATTATCGGAGCACTGCCGTTCTCAATTGTGATGGCGCTGATGGCGGTGTCGTTGTTTAAGACGCTGTTGGGTAAAGAGGAGGGTAAAGTGTAGCGATGGAGTAAACTGGTACGACCGAGTGGACTCGAACCACCGACCCCCACCATGTCAAGGTGATGCTCTAACCAACTGAGCTACGGTCGTACTGAAACTTCGCTATCTCTTCAACTAACATCATCTACTTAATAAACTGCTGCCCTGCTCAACTCGCGCGGGGCCCTCGCAGACTGGATATTGTCGGTTGAGCCACGTTGGCCGACACTCAATACCCACTGTTTATATCGTCGAGGCGCGCATTCTAACAACCTTGACACTTTGTGCAAGATATTCTCTCAGGGAAACAACGCTTAG
>JALRJD010000050.1 GCA_023255165.1 Porticoccaceae bacterium
TTATCGTCGAGATAAGCAACTTGAAGGTACTCATTATTTGTCATTCTGCAAATAATCATCTAAGCCTCCACAAAAAGGTACACCAAGCAGGACTTGAACCTGCGACCCACGGCTTAGAAGGCCGTTGCTCTATCCAGCTGAGCTACGGGCGCATATTACAAGCCGGAAAGTGGTCGGGGATGAGGGATTCGAACCCCCGACATCCTGCTCCCAAAGCAGGCGCGCTACCAGACTGCGCTAATCCCCGAATGTCTTACCATGCGGTCTCTTACGAGAGCGCGCATAATACTGACCATGCCGGTTTCCGTCAATGCGAAAAGCTAACTATCTGGCAAATTATCTAACAGTTTTTTGCCCGCAGTCATACCCGGCTTTGGCCTGATAACAGTGTTAGTTATTTTTTATTGCCGCCCTTGTTAAGTGCCTGCTCAAACAGTGCGGCCATGCTACCTTTTACCGCTGGTGCAGGGTTTCCCGATGCCGTTTTAAGCTGCCGTTTGTCATTGTTATTGACGTTGTTATTGGTGTTTTTACTTGTGTCTTTGGGCGCGGGCCGGTTTTGGTTTTTCGCCCCCTTTTCTTGCGCCGCCACAGGCTCATCGTCCATGCGCATACTCAGTGCAATACGCTTGCGCTCAATATCGACCTCAATCACTTTGACAGTGACAATATCCCCGGTCTTAACCACCTCGTGGGGGTCCTTCACAAAGCGATCGGCCAGCGCCGAGATATGCACCAAGCCATCCTGGTGCACGCCAATATCGACAAAGGCGCCAAAGTTAGTGACGTTGGTCACCGCGCCCTCAAGGCGCATACCCGCTTTGAGATCTTTAATGGTTTCGATGCCTTCCTTGAAACTGGCGGTTTTAAACTCCGGGCGCGGATCGCGGCCAGGCTTGTCCAGCTCGGTCAAAATATCGCTGACGGTGGGTAGACCAAACTGCTCGTCCACATAGTTGGCCGGGTTCAGTTTGCGCAGCAGTTGGCTGTTGCCAAGCAGCGCCTGCTGGGTGGTTTGGTTGGCGGCAGCAATGCGCTCAACCAGCGAGTAGGCTTCAGGATGCACCGCTGAGGCATCGAGCGGGTTGTTACCATTGGCAATGCGTAAAAAGCCAGCCGCCTGCTCAAAGGTGCGCTCGCCAAAACGGCTCACCAGTTTCAGTTGCTGACGGTTTTTAAAGGCGCCTTGCTGATCGCGGTATTCAACAATATTGTCGGCGATCGTCTGGCTGAGTCCCGACACTCGACTAAGCAGCGCCGACGAGGCGGTATTGACCTCGACACCGACCGCGTTCACACAGTCTTCAATCACCGAGTCGAGGCTTCTGGCCAACTGAACCTGACTGACATCGTGCTGGTACTGACCCACACCAATGGACTTGGGGTCGATCTTGACCAGCTCGGCTAATGGATCCTGAAGTCGACGGGCAATGGAGACTGCACCGCGGATGGTGACATCCAGATCCGGAAATTCCTTTGCCGCATACTCGGAGGCGGAATAAATCGATGCGCCAGATTCATTCACCATCACCGCCTTGGCTTTAAGCTGTGGATTGCTTTTCAACATATCCAATACAAAGCTCTCGGTCTCACGACTGGCTGTGCCATTGCCGATGGCGATCAACTCAATCTGATGTTTTTCACAAAGCTGTTTCAGTATGGCTTCGGATTCCTGAATGCGTTTTTGCGGCGGCGTGGGAAAGATTGCGGTGTGGTCCACCAACTTGCCGGTGCCGTCGACCACCGCCACCTTGACCCCGGTGCGCAAACCCGGGTCGAGGCCGATAGTGGCTTTTTGCCCGGCCGGAGCGGCGAGCATCAGGTCTTTAAGATTGATCGAAAACACATTAATCGCATCGAGGTCAGCGCGTTCGCGCAGTGAACCGAGCAGGTCTGTTTCCAGATGGGTGTGCAACTTGATACGCCAGGTCCAGCGCACCACTTCGGCGAGCCAATCATCGGCAGGGCGTCCCAGATGTTCGATATTAACGTGACGGGCAACCATGGTCTCGCAGGGATGGCCGGCATCCGACTCGATTATCAGATCGACTTTGATGCTGATAAACCCCTCGCGGCGGGCGCGAAACATGGCCAGCGCGCGGTGAGAAGGGGTGCTGTGAAGCGGCTCGCTGTGCTCAAAATAATCTTTAAATTTGGCCGCTGCCTGCTCCTTGCCCGGCTCTTTGTCTTTGCCGCCAATCAGGCTGGCGACAATATGGGCTTCGTTAAACATAAACTGTCGCAGCTTGCCGATCAGCTCTGCATCTTCACTAAAACGCTCCATCAAAATAAATTTCGCGCCATCCAGTGCGGCTTTGGCATCACCCACATATAGCGGGTCGCTCGCGTCGAGCCCGGAATTGATAAACTTTGCAGCAGCCAATTGCGGGTCAGAGGTAGGGTCGCTGTAGAGCAGGTCGGCCAGCGGTTCCAGCCCGGCTTCAATGGCAATCTGCCCCTTGGTGCGGCGCTTTACCTTGTAGGGTAAATAGAGATCCTCCAAGCGGGTTTTGGTTTCAGCCTGATTGATCGCCTGTTGCAGCGCCGGGGTCAGTTTGCCCTGTTCTTCAATACTGGCCAGCACCGCCTTGCGCCGCTCTTCCAGCTCGCGGATATAGTTCAGGCGCTCTTCCAGAGTGCGCATCTGAGTGTCGTCGAGACCACCGGTGACCTCCTTGCGGTAGCGCGATATAAACGGTACCGTCGCTCCCTCGTCAAGCAACTCAATGGCGGCAGTAACCTGTTTTTCAGTAACGTTTAGTTCAGTGGCGATGCGGCTGGCAACAGGTTGCAGGGGCTGTGACATAAAAACCTTATATTTCAGGGTGAGGGCGCGGGTAATAATGAATTGATGCGGGATTATGCCCTGCGCCAATGGTGCTGGGTAGACTTGTATTTATAGAATTATTATGACTCCGTGCACTCATCCGGATAACAGCAATACGGCACTGAAAAGAAAGCAAAATGACCATAAAAAACAGCGACCATTCACCCTGCCTTTCAAGTCCTTTGTGCCCGCTATGTAATAGCAGTAGCCTGATGGACTATCATCGCGATGCGCGTCGCCCTTACAGCCAATGTCGAGAATGTCAGTTGGTATTTGTTGCCGCGCCGTTCCATCTGCCCGCTGCCGAGGAAAAGGCCCAGTACGATCTGCACCAGAACAATCCTGGTGATGCCGGTTACCGGCGCTTTCTCAACCGTCTCGCTGAACCCATGCTGCAGAGGCTTGAGCCCCGGAGTGAGGGGCTGGATTTTGGCTGCGGCCCCGGCCCATGCCTGTCGTTAATGCTTGCCGAGCGGGGCCACAGTGTCGCGCTTTATGACCTCTATTACGCCAACCACCCGCAGCTGCTGGAACAGCAGTACGACTTTATTACCGCCACGGAAGTGGTTGAGCATCTGGCTAATCCCGGCGCCGAACTGGAGAGGCTTTGGCGATGCCTGAAGCCCGGCGGATTATTGGGGCTGATGACCAAACTGGTTGCCAGCCCCGAGAGTTTTGCCAACTGGCACTATAAAACCGACCCGACTCATATCAGCTTTTTCTCCCGCGCAACCTTTGAACATCTGGGTAAATGCTGGGGCAGTGCGCCGCAGTTTGTCGGCGCCGATGTGATTATTTTCCACAAACCGCTTTCCGCGCGTTAACAAACGCCTGCACCGATCGGCTGACGTCGTCTGGGGTGGTGACCCATGAACAGACACTGATGCGAATCACTTTTTTGCCAT
Source organism: Porticoccaceae bacterium (assembly GCA_023255165.1). Lineage (GTDB taxonomy): Bacteria > Pseudomonadota > Gammaproteobacteria > Pseudomonadales > Porticoccaceae > HTCC2207. The sequence goes on from JALRJD010000050.1 coordinate 3,733, forward strand.
GCCACACCGAACCGCCCACCCAGCATTCTCCGGAGGCCTGAATCGCTTGAAGTATCTTGCCTGTCGCGTCGTCGTTATTGGTTGGTCGCACCACCACCTGATTAAACACAACCTCATTCATTATTTCGAAACCCGCGGCCTGAAGTTCATCGGCAAACTGTTTGGCGCGTTGGTGCAGCCCATAAACCAGTTCATCGATGCCCTCGCGACCGAGGTATTTTAGTGCCACCCACAGCTCTACGGCGCGAGCCCGACGTGACATCTCCGGGGTGTAATGCATGCCGTCGCGGTAATCGCTGACCGTTAGATAGGCAGCCGAAGCCTGCAATGCCATCATCAATGCGTTGCGGTCGCGGCATAGCAAAATCCCGCTGTCGTAGGGCATGTTTAGGGTTTTATGACCATCCACCGACCAGGAATGAGCCCGATTCATGCCTTTGGTGAGGTGCGCCAGACGTTGGGTGCCGCCGGCCCAAAGACCAAAGGCGCCATCAATATGCACCCAGGCGCCAACCTGGTTAGCGCGCTCGCAGATTGCCTCGAACGGGTCAAAGGCACCGGAATTGACATTGCCCGCCTGCAGCAGCACGATGCAGCGGGCATCCAGTTGCGGCATTTTCTCCGGCACTATTCGGCCCTGACTGTCGCAGTCGACCCACTCAATATTGTCGAGACCAAACCCCAACAAACCGATCGCCTTAACCACGGCGCTGTGGGTCTCGCGGTGAGCGATAACACGCAGAGGCGGCGCGCCATTATGACCGCGCTGATTAAAGTCCCACCCCTGATTGTGCAGCAGCCGGAAGCGTGCGGCGGCAAGCCCGCACAATATCGCCGTGGAGGTGCCGCTAACAAAGCTGGCAGCGGTCTCGTCGGGCAGGCCAAACAGCTCGCACAACCAGCGTTCACAAATCTCTTCCAGCCGTGAGGTAATCGGCGACATAACATAGAGCGCGGCATTCTGATCCCAAAAATCAGTCAGCCATCTGGTGGCCAGGGTGACCGGCAAAATGCCGCCATTCACAAAGCCAAAGTAGCGCCCGCCGGTCTGCGCGACGGTTGCCGGGGAACCGTATTGATGCAGCTGTTGCAAAATAGCGGCGGCATCGCCGGAGTGGCGGGGCAGCTGTTCAACAAACTGATCGAGGTCGGCAATCGCCTGTGCGGAGGGGAATACAGTACGCTGGTCTGCAGTCTCGGCGTAGTTAAAGGCATGGTCTCTGGCCTGGTCAAACAGGGTTTTAAGCTGCAGCTCTCGATGCATTTTTTCGCGCAATGTCACGGTAGGATCCTTGTTCAATATTTGGGAACGATCAGTCGCAGTAAATCATAGACTCGACCGCCAACATAGTTAGAATGTCGAGCTGTTTTTTAGTCACCAGTTTCCAGTTTTTTAATTGACAGCGCCAAATTAAGAGGAAGTGCCAAATATGTTTAAAGGAAAGACAGTAAGTCTCACGCTTATCGATAATGGTTTTGCCGAAATTACATTCGACAATCAGGGCGATTCGGTTAATAAATTTAACACCGAAACGCTGGCCGATCTGCGTCAGGCAGTGGATGCGTTGAAGGTCCAGGATGGTGTTCGCGGGCTGTTGTTGAGCAGCGCCAAGCCGGTGTTTGTGGTCGGCGCCGATATCACCGAGTTCAAGGATATGTTTGCCGCCAGCAAAGACGATTTCATTGCCGCGGCGCAGCATGTGAACGGCCTGTTTTCTGAGATCGAAGACCTTCCTTACCCCTCGGTGGCGGCGATTAATGGCTTCGCGCTGGGCGGCGGTTTTGAAATATGTTTGGCTTGTGACTCGCGGGTTATCTCTTCAAAGGCTGCTATCGGTCTGCCTGAGACCGGTCTCGGTATTCTGCCCGGCTGGGGTGGTACCGTGCGTCTGCCGCGCCTGATTGGTTACTCCGCCGCCGTCAATTGGGTTGCCTCGGGTCAACAGCAACGGCCTGACGCAGCACTGCAGGCCGGTGCGGTGGATGCGGTTGCCGAACCTGAGCAACTGCGCGATGCATCCCTGGCTCTGCTGGAAGAGCTGGCCTCTGGTAAGCGCGACTATCAGGCGCGACGTGCTCAGAAGACTTCTGCGCTGGATATGTCCGAGTCGGAGATTGAAACCGCCGCCAACAATTACCGCGGCGCTCTGCTGGGCAAAGTCGGCAACCATTATCCGGCTCCATTGAAAGTGCTTGAGCTGATCTCCGGCGCTGCCGGCCTTGATCGCGATGAAGCGATTAAGCGTGAAAACGAAGCTTTCTATGAAATCAGCCAAACTCCGCAGGCCCGCGCGTTGGTGGGGCTGTTTTTAAATGACCAATATATTGTCAAGCAAGCCAAAAACCGCAGCCGCGCGCTGGCTGAAAAACTGCCCGAGATCAAAACTGCCGGTGTGATTGGCGCCGGTATTATGGGCGGCGGCATCGCCTATCAAAATGCCATCCGCGGCTACTCGGTGGTGATGAAAGATATCAATCAGCCGGCGCTGGACCTGGGTATCCAGGAAGCGAAAAAGCTGCTCGCCAAAGGTGTTTCACGGGGCAAGCTGAGCGAAGAAAAAGCTGCGCAGATACTCGGGCTGATCAAGCCCACTCTCGAAGACAGCGATGTCGGTCAGTGCAATATGGTCGTTGAAGCAGTGGTTGAACTGGAAGCGGTGAAGAAGCAGGTGCTGCCCGCGGTTGAGGCTCTGCTTGATGACAATGCCACTATTACTTCGAACACCTCTACGATTTCGATCAACCGGCTGGCTGAATCTCTGCAGCGCCCGGAAAATTTCTGTGGCATGCACTTCTTTAACCCGGTGCACGCCATGCCGCTGGTTGAAATTATTCGCGGCGAGAACAGTTCCGATGCCACCATTGCGGCGGTCTGTGCCTACGCGCTGGGTCTTGGCAAAAAGCCAATTGTGGTCAATGACTGCCCGGGCTTTTTGGTCAACCGCGTGCTGTTCGCTCTGCTGTTCGGTCTCGAGATATTGATTGCAGAAGGCGCCGACTTCCAGCAAATCGACAAGGTAATGGAAGGTTGGGGATTGCCAATGGGCCCCGCCTATCTGATGGACGTGATCGGTATCGACACCATCAACCACTGTTACCCGGTTATGATTAATGGTCTGCCAGAGCGCTTTAAAAAGACCGCCGATCTGTGGCCAACTGAAGCCGTGTACAAAGCCGATCGTCTCGGCCAGAAAAATGCCCGCGGCTACTACAGCTATGAACTCAACGATAAAGGCAAGCCATCGAAAGCGGTGGACGAGTCGGTTATTCAGATGTTCTCCGAGCTTTACGGCGATGCCAAAATGGTTGATGCCGACGAGATTGTCGACCGTCTGATGATCGCCATGGCGATGGAGATGGTTCACTGCCTCGAAGAGGGCGTGGTTGCCTCACCTGCCGAAGCGGATATGGCGCTGGTCTACGGTGTTGGATTCCCAACCTTCCGCGGCGGTATTTGCCGCTGGATGGATGAGATTGGCCTGCAGGAAGTCTGTGATCGCGGCGATAGATATGCCCATATCAGTGAGCTGTATCGTCCAACCGAAAAGCTGCGCGCAATGGCAGCTAATGGCGAGACGCTTTATTCCTGATTGGGGTTTAGCAAAGTCAAAGCCGGGTAAGACCTTAGGGTGTTGCCCGGCTTTTGTTTTGGGGTTTCAAATAGTATTAGGCGGCAGGCCGCTCGGGCGTTCCCTGCATAAAGGGCCCATCAACACAGATGCGCTTGCCATCCGGTGAGGCGCAGGCGCCACAGATTCCAACACCGCATTTGGTCAGATAATCAATCGCGCTGAAAATCTGCTCGTCTCGACAAAACTCTCGCTGAACCTTTGCCGCGGCATGCACCATTGGCGCCGGGCCGCAGTTATAAAACACCAACTTGTCCAGTTCCTGCTGATTCATCTGTTCAAGGCGACTGCGCAACAGTTCGGTGACCACACCTTTAAACCCTTCACTGCCATCGTCGGTGGCCACATGCACATCCGCGACCTGACGACATTCATCCAGGTAGTAGAGACGCTCGGCGGTGCGTGCGCCGGTAAAGACTTCGGCATTGCCAAAATCGCGGGCAATCTGATAAACCGCCGCCAGCCCGGTGCCGCCAGCAACGGCCATAATCTTGGCGTCATCAGCTGGCGCAACCGGTATGCCGTGGGGGCCGCGCACATAGACTTCGGTACCCACTTCCAGATCCATAAGCGCATGCGTAAAGAGTCCCACATCGATTACTGCGAGCTGGAAGGGGTCATCCGCCAGCGCCGAGAAGGGTTTTTCGCCGAGCCCTGGTACCCAGAGGAAGACAAACTCGCCGGCCTGAATATTAATTTTGCGATCAAAGGTCAGCACGCAGATATCGTCGCAGACCCGCTTATTCTCAACCAGTACCACCGGTGAAAAGTCCATATCGATATCGTAGCGAATATGGCCTTCGGCTTTGTTGGAGTCAAAACAGAGATCCGATTCAAGCTGATTAAAGTAGCTGCCGATCTCGTCGGTGGTCATGCCGGTCAGGGCGGAGCCAACACCGACTATCGATGCGCCGGCATGCATAAATTCGCGCACATCCGCGGCGCTGCTGATGCCACCGCAGCCGATTACCGGCAGTTGGGTGGCCTCGACAATTTCACGCACGCATTTCAATGCGATTGGCAGCACGCCTTTACCAGACATTCCACCGGCGCCATTACTCAACACTGGATGACCATGAGAGGCGGTGTAGCCTGGCCCGACAGTGTTAATGGCACAGAGCGCGTCGGCGCCACCGGCTTTAGCAGCGAGGGCGATCTCGGCAATATTGGGTGTGTTGGGAGTCAGTTTCGGGATAACCGGAATATCGACCGCGGCTTTTACCGCGGCCGTAATGTCGCGCACCAGTTCCGGGTCCTGGCCCATGGCCATGCCATAACCTTTGGCGTGAGGGCAGGAGAGGTTGAGCTCGAGGCCATCGGCGACCGGCGCCATAATTTTGGCCACCTCGACATACTCTTCAAGGCTGCCGCCAAAAATAGAAACCAGCAAAAAGCGATCTTCGGGAACGCGCAGTTTAGCCATTGCCTCGGCAGCCGCATGGGCGCCGGGGTTGGTTAACCCCACGGCATTAACAAAGCAACCCGGTGCGTATTGGCTGTAGATTGGCTCGCGGTTTCCGGCGCGGGTTTCCGGGCCGACACTTTTGGTGGTGATCACGCCGATCTGCGGCATGTGGTCAAACATATACTGAATGATTGACGTCGCCGTGGTGACAATTCCAGAAGGCACCGTAAAAGGGCCGGAGAGGGTTTTACCGAGAAATTCTGTTTTCAAGTTGGCTCGCTCGAAACTGGCTGAGTTAGTGGGGCAGTGCAGGCAGCGATTATACCGGTTTTAAATAATTAATCTGCCCCTGCGGCGGCGATGCTGCGAAAAAGCGCGAGGTTGGCAAAGTCTCTGCTCGGCACGTAGCTTTGATCGTTGTAATAGGGGTTGGCCGAGACTTTCACGATTACCGTGTCGAGAGCCGGGTTGACGTAGATATACTGGCCATAAACACCCATAGCCATATATTCGCCGCTGTCAGAGGGCGGCAGCCACCACTGATAGCCATAACCCAGAGAGGGCGCGGCAGCGGGATCGGAATCAGAGCCCGGGGTTGGTTGCAGGTGCGGTGCATCGGCCCGCGTTGATGCCGCAACCCATTCTGCGGGCACGATCTGCTGATCGTCAACGGCACCATTGTGCAGATACAGCGAGCCCAGCTTGGCGAAATCGCGCAGAGTCAAATTGAGGCCGCCCAGCGCCATTTCCGCACCAGCGCCATCGATAAGCCAGTAGCCATCAAACTCCATGCCCAGAGGTTGGTAGAGTTTTTCCTGCATGTAGTCGGCCACGGTTTTGCCGGTGGCTCTGGCCAGCACCATGCTCAACACATGAGTGTCGATACTGACATAGTGATTTTGGGTGCCCGGCTCGCCACCCCGGGTGAGGCTGGCGGCAAATTCATCCTGGGAGCTACCAAGCGCAAAGCCGCGACCCCAGCGGTTGATATCGCTATCGAAGTCAGCGTAGTCCTCATTAAAGGCAATGCCCGACGACATCTGCAGAATATCTTTGATGCGCACACCCTCGTAGCCGGAGCCTTTTAGTTCCGGGGCATAGCTGTCAACGGTTTCTTCTATGCTGGCGATGCTGCTGCTCGAGCGGCACGTCGCCCCCGGCGACCGGGTGATGGTCGTCGGCGGCCAGGGCATCGTGGTGGAGCTCGAGGCGCGCGGCTGGCGCGTCGTGCGCACCGCCGCCGAGCAGCCGAAGGCGGTCGTGCAGGGCTTTCACCCCTCCGTGGGCTGGAAGGACCTCGCCGAGGCCGCGTTCGCGCTGCGCGCCGCGCCCGGCGAGACCGGCATCCCGTGGATCGCGACGAACACCGACTGGACGATCCCCGTCGCCGGCGGCATCGCGCCGGGCAACGGCACGCTCGTGTCGGCGG
>JALRJD010000068.1 GCA_023255165.1 Porticoccaceae bacterium
GATCGCTGTTAATCAGCGCAAGAATTTTCAAAAACAGTGCGATATCAGGGTCTGCCGACACATTGAGCATTTCGGTATCTTCGACATATTCCGCCAACTGCGGATGATTGATCAGCAGGGCACAGAGAAATTTTACCGGCGACAAGCGAATTTTTTTGGTTCGCGTGGAGAGAGTTTCCGGGTAGGGCTGATAGTCGACACCGCCGTAAATCTCCGCCGCTTCCGGCGCGGCATAGTCTCCGGAATCCGCCGCGCCATGGGATTGGCCACCACTGCTGGTGTCGCCGCCATATTGCTGGGGCGGCTTATGGGTGGCGACATAGTCACGCAAATCCGCCGCTGAAATTCCGGTGCGGCGAGATAGTTCTTCAAGCATCAGCTGGCGGAATACGCCCTGGGGAATGCGATTGATCTGCGGTGCACAGATTTTGCTCAGCCGCGCCTTGCCGTCGGCAGTGCTGGCATCAACACCTTCACTCATCTGCTCAAATAGAAACTCGGAGAGCGGCTGAGCTTTTTCAACCTGTTCCATAAAGGCCGGCTTGCCGAGCTTGCGCACCATGGTGTCAGGGTCTTCGCCGTCGGGCAAAAACAGAAATTTGGCGGACAGGCCATCGCGCATTTCCGGCAGCGCCGTGTCCAGCGCACGCGCCGCGGCTTTGCGGCCTGCATTGTCCCCGTCAAAGCAGAAGACAATCTCCGAGGTGTAGCGAAAGATCTTTTGCAGGTGGCTTTCGGTCAGCGCGGTGCCGAGTGTGGCGACGGCATTATTGATTTCAAACTGGGCCAGCGCGATCACGTCCATATAGCCTTCAACCATAATCAGACAGGGAATTTCTTTCAGCTTTTGGCGCGCTTCATAGAGCCCGTAGAGTTCGCGGCCTTTGGAAAAAACCGGCGTCTCCGGGGAGTTGAGGTATTTGGGTGTACTGTCATCGAGCACCCTGCCGCCAAAGCCGACCGTGCGGCCGCGCTGATCGCGAATTGGGAAGGTAATGCGGTGGCGAAAGCGATCGTACTGTTTTTTCTCCTCCGGTTTGCTCACTAACATGCCCGATTCGTCGAGCAGGGCAATTCGCTGTGGGTCGCTGCCCACGGCTTTGAGCAGATTGTCCCAGCCTGGCGGCGCGTATCCGACGCCGTATTGCGCTGCCACTTGCCCGCTGAGTCCGCGGCCTTTGAGGTAATTGACTGCTGTGGCTGCGGCTTGATGTTGGCGCAGTTGCTGGCGGAAATAGCGATCGGATTCCGACAGTATCGAATAGAGGTTGTCTTTCTGTTTGCTCACCTCGGCGTCTTGCACCGCTTCCCGTGGAATTTCCAGTCCGGCGTTGCGCGCCAACAATTCGACCGCTGGCAGAAAATCGAGCCGATCAAATTCCATCACAAAGCCGAGGGCATTGCCGCCGGCGCCACAGCCAAAACAGTAATAAAATTGTTTGTCCTGAGCGACGGTAAAGGAGGGGCTTTTTTCTTCGTGGAAAGGGCAGCAGGCTTTGTAGTTTTTGCCGGCTTTTTTCAGCTGCACACGGCCGTTGATCACGTCGACGATATCGACGCGATCGAGCAGATCATCAATAAAAGTTTGTGGTATTCGTCCGGCCATTGGCGCTACAGATTACTCCTGTGCAAGCGCGATAGTGTAACGCCTTCCGCCGGGAAATAAACGTGATTAACTGTTCAGGGCAGCTTTTACCAGACCGCTGACAGCACCGGCATCGGCGCGCCCCTGGATCTGTGGTCGCAGAACACCCATCACCTTGCCCATATCCGCCATGGAGGCGGCGCCTGTCTCGCTGATCGCGCTCTGCACCAGCTGTTTGATCTCGTCTTCACTTAGGGCGGCGGGCAGAAAGTCCTGAATTACATTGATCTCGGCGATCTCCACATCGGCCAGTTCCTGGCGTCCAGCAGACTCGTACTGCGAGATCGAGTCGCGACGCTGCTTGACCATTTTGTCGAGGATGGCAAGCACGCGGGCGTCATCAATTTCAATGCGCTCGTCAACTTCGACGCGCTTGATTTCAGCGAGCATCAGGCGAATTGCGCCGAGGCGCTCTTTGTCTTTGGCGCGCATGGCGTCTTTCATGGCATCGTTTAGTTGTGATTTCATCGACATGGCTATTTCTCTCTCGGGTAAATTTTCTGAATTCCAGAAACACAAAAAGCGCCACTCAGGCGCTCTTTGCTGCAACTCTTTATTTCTAACCTGTAAGGTTGGAATTAATAGAGTCGAGTAAACTTGCGTGATTCGCGAGATACTTTCTTCTGGTTGCGCTTTACGGCTGCAGCAGCTTTACGCTTGCGTTCCCAGGTTGGCTTCTCGTAGAACTCACAGCTGCGCACTTTAGCCAGGATACCGGCCTTTTCGCAGGAACGTTTAAAACGACGTAATGCTACGTCAAAGGGCTCGTTTTCTTTAAGTCGAACGCTTGGCATCTATTAATAATCCTGTGTAAACACGTCTGTAGCTTGCATTGTCGCCAATCAGTTGCATTGGCCACCTGTTTAAGGGCGCGTAGTCTATACATTTCCCGGTTTTGATGCAAAGTTTTTTCGGCGCTAATTCAGTACTCGGCTGGGTACCCTAAAAGGCCTCGATTTGACTTCCTTTTTGGCTACTTTCAAGTGGTGGCGAGCCAGCGCTCCAGATACAGGTTCACACAGGCTGGCAGAGGGTTTACAGTTACGTCTTTCCGTCAGTGGCTGAGACAGTATTGGCGTCATTCAATAATAGAGCTGCAAGGCCTTTTACAAATGCTTGTTCTTGGTGTTGAAACATCCTGCGATGAGACCGGGGTGGCTGTCTATGACAGCGACCGTGGGCTGTTGGCGCACAATCTCTACTCCCAGGTAAAACTGCATGCGGAGTACGGTGGCGTGGTGCCCGAGCTGGCCTCGCGCGACCATGTGCGCAAGATTTTGCCGATGTTGCAAAAGGTGCTGAGCGACGCCGGTGTTGAGCGCAGCGACCTCGATGCCATCGCCTACACTTCCGGCCCGGGTTTAATGGGCGCACTGATGGTGGGCGGCGCTGCGGCAACCGCGCTGGGTTATGCGCTGGATATTCCGGTTCTGGGTGTACACCATATGGAGGGCCATCTGCTGGCGCCGATGTTGGAAGAGAACCCACCGGCCTTTCCCTTTGTGGCACTGCTGGTCTCTGGCGGCCACACCCAGCTGGTGTCGGTCACTGCGATAGGTGAATACGAGCTGCTCGGTGAATCGATCGACGATGCCGCTGGCGAAGCCTTTGACAAGACCGCAAAACTTCTCGATCTCGATTATCCCGGCGGGCCGCGACTGGCAGCGATGGCTGAGCGTGGCACGATAGAGCGTTTTGATTTTCCTCGGCCGATGACAGACCGCCCTGGTCTCGACTTTAGTTTTTCCGGGTTAAAAACCTTTACCCGCAATCTGATTGAAAAACATCGCGCCGACGATGTGCTGCCCGACGAGCAAACCGTGCTCGATATCTGTGCCGGTTTTCAGGAAGCCGTGGTCGACACACTGGTGATTAAATGCCGCCGCGCCCTGCAGCAGACTGGCATGAAGCGTTTGGTGATTGCCGGCGGTGTCTCGGCCAATACCAGATTGCGGCACAAGCTGGAGGTGGCGTTGGCTGCCGAGGGTGCTCAGGTATTTTATGCTCGCCATGAGTTTTGCACCGACAATGGCGCCATGATTGCCTATGCTGGCTGTCAGCGATTGCTGGCCGGCGAAAAAAATAATCTCGATATTTCGGCAACACCGCGATGGCCGCTCGATCAGCTCAGCCGGCCCCAATTCCACAACAGGATATGATTTGATGGATATAGTTTATATAAGAGACCTGCGCATTGAGACCATTATCGGTATCTACGATTGGGAGCGCGAGGTCAAACAGACCGTTAGTCTTGATCTGGAAATGGCGCACGATATTCGCCAGGCGGCCGCGACCGACGATATTCAGTTTGCCCTGAACTATAAATCGATTGCCAAACGCCTGATTGGCTTTATTGAAGAGAGCGAATTTTTGCTGGTTGAACGCATGGCGGAAGAGGTGGCTGGTATTGTGATGAATGAATTTTCGGTGCCCTGGCTGCGTCTGCGGGTAAGCAAGCCCGGTGCGCTGAGAGGCTCTCAGGACGTGGGAATCCTGATTGAGCGCGGAGAAAAACCCTGATGGCCCGCGTCTATCTTAGTCTCGGCAGCAATATCGATCGTCACCACCATATCGCCACGGCGCTGGATGCGCTGAATGAGGTGTTTGGCGAGCTGGTTATCTCATCGGTTTATGAGAGCGAGGCGGTCGGTTTTGAAGGCGACAGTTTTTACAATCTGGTGGTGGGCATTCATTCCGAACTGACGGTTGGTGAGCTGTCAAAAATGCTCAAGACAATCGAAGATCAGCATGGCCGTGATCGCACCGCGCCCAAGTTTGGCTCGCGGAGTCTGGATATTGATATCTTGACGGTTGATAGTAGCGTCGGGCTGTTGGATGGCGTTCAGATCCCGCGCGATGAGATATTGAAAAATGCATTTGTGCTGCAGCCCCTTGCCGAGATTGCGCCGAGTGAATGTCACCCGCAAACCGGTCTTAGCTATCAGCACCACTGGCAGGCATTCGACAAGAATAAGCAGAAGCTGTGGCCGGTTGAATTTATCTGGCGCGGCGACAATATCACCACCCTGTGCTGACTTGGAAACTGAGACGATTGCAGATCAGTTGGCATAACCGAATTGCGGGGCGCTATATTATGCTCAGGCTGCAGCATACAAGCACTATACTGATTCAGTGATGCTCGGCGGCATTTTCAAAAAGCCACAATCCACAATCCACAATCCACAATCTCAACATGTTTCTCAGGAGCAGCCTCTTACAGGAGTAATTATGAACAGATCAGTTGCCACTCTTTTTTCTATCATAGTTTTAATCTCGGCTTTAATTTCACTCTCTTCCTGCACCACCTATGATCCCTATACCGGTGAGAAGGAAACCTCCAAAACCGCAATTGGCGCGGGCATTGGCGCCGGTGTCGGCGCGGTGATTGCCTACCTTGACAATAAAGGTGAAGACAGCCGTAAGCGCAACCAGCGTATTCTGGCCGCAGCCGGTGGTGGCGCGGCAATCGGTGGCGGCATTGGCTATTACATGGATGCCCAGGAGGCCAAGCTACGCAAACAGCTGCGCGGCACTGGCGTCGGTGTTGAGCGTGTCGGTGACAATATCAATCTGATTATGCCTGGCAATATTACCTTCGCCACCAACAGCTCTGATATCAATGCCGGTTTTTACCCGGTGCTCGATTCAGTGGCGCTGGTGCTGGAGGAGTACAACAAGACATTGGTTGTGGTCGCCGGACATACCGACAGTGATGGCGCCGACGACTTTAACCAGCGCCTGTCTCAGCGCCGTGCGCAGTCGGTTTCCGATTATCTGGTGTCACGTTCAATCTTGCCGGACAGGCTAGAGACAGTTGGTTTTGGTGAGCGCCAGCCGGTTGCGCCCAACACCACTGCCGAGGGCAAGCAGCTAAACCGCCGGGTAGAAATTACCCTGCTGCCGGTTCGTGGATAAGCAAGTTCGGGCTCAAAACAGGGCTTGAAAGTAAGGATTTTTTAAAGGCAGTTTGAACTGCCACCATCCACAGCAATTGTTTGGCCAGTCATATAGCTGGCTCCCACCGCAAGAAAAAAGGCTGTCTCGGCAATATCCATTTCATTGCCGAGGCGGCCCATCGGCACATGGCTGAGCACCGAATTCTGCTTGGCAATATCATCCTCTTCATGCTCAGGCCACAAAATCGCGCCGGGCGCGACACTGTTAACCCGCACATGGGGCGCCAGCTCCAGCGCCAGGGACTTGGTCATGGCGATATTGCCAGCCTTGGCGATGGTGTAAATCGGGTGATTTTTCAGCGCCTGTCGCGCGTGCATATCCGAGATGTTTATCACTGCGCCACGCGCCTGAACAAGCAGTGCTGCCAGTTTTTGAGCGAGAAAAAACGGTCCTTTCAAGTTGCTGTTTATCAGATCATCCCACTGCTGGTTGTCGCACTGCTCCAGGGGCGTCGGGTAAAAGCTTGACGCGTTGTTGACCAGTACATCCAGTCGCCCGACGGAGTTGACCAGCTCGGCAATTTTTTCCAGCCCGGCTATATCATTGAGATCGGCCTGCACCAACAGGCAGCTGTCCGCACGCTGTTGATTAAAGGTTTCACAGAGTCGGTCGGCGTCCGCGGCTGAGCGGTTGTAGTGAATAATGACCTGATAGCCAGCTTGATGAAACAGCTCGGCGGTCACTGCGCCGATTCGACGCGCGGCGCCAGTAATCAGCACCACGGGAGTGTGTGAGTTTTGTTCAGGAGCTTGATTGCTTGTTGTCATATCTGACTGGTCCAATACTGTTTTCAGGATTTTAACTGTGCGACACAGGCAGTACGGCGCAGCTGCAATTGCCGACCAATTTCAGCGCCATCAATTCCCGCTTCAACCAGATCGGCGACGCTAACCTGATTGATCAGCTCGAGTGCCTCGCGCAGATAATTGCCGGAGGGGTAGTCGCGCTCTTCGAAGCCGGTTCTGCCACGGGCGTCGGCCTCACAGCAGAGAATAAAATCTTCCAGCTTGTCGCGGGATTTCAGGGCGCCGATGCCTTTCAGCAGATTGACAATGGTTTCGGGTTTTAGCTGCTGCGCCTTGTGGCACATCAAATGATATTCGGTCACCGCCAGCGCCAACTGCCGCACATCATTGGGCACCTTGAGCCGATCGCAGACATTGTTGACCAGCGCCACACCACGGGCTTCGTGGCCGCGATGGCTGGGCAGCACATGGTCCGGGGTGATGCCCTTGCCGAGATCATGGACCAGCACGGCAAAGCGAAGCGCACTGCGTTCAGAGAGTCGCGCCGCCTGTTGCAGAGCCATCAGTGTGTGAATGCCGGTGTCGATTTCCGGGTGATAGTCGGCGCGCTGGGGAACGCCAAACAGCTTTTCGACTTCTGGGAACAGTATTTTGAGGGCGCCGCACTGTCGCAGAGTGGCGATAAACACCTCCGGCGAACGTTCGCCGAGTGAGCGCTCGGTCTCTTTCCAGACCCGCTCGGCCACCAGATGGTCGAGTTCGCCACTCTCAGCGATGGTGGTCATTAGCGCCATGGTTTCCGGCGCGATGGTAAAGCCGAGATGATGGTAGCGGGCGGCAAAGCGGGCCACGCGCAGAACTCGCAGGGGGTCTTCTGTGAAGGCTTCCGAGATATGGCGCAGCACTTTATTTTGCAGATCGCGCTGGCCGCCATGGAGGTCAACGAGATTGCCCTCGGTGTCTTCGGCCATAGCATTAATCGTCAGATCACGGCGCACCAGATCCTGTTCGAGGGTGACATCCGCGGCGGCGTAAAACGTAAAGCCGGCATAACCATGGCCTGATTTTCGCTCGGTGCGCGCCAGGGCGTACTCTTCACCTGTGTCCGGTTGGATAAAAACCGGAAAATCATTGCCAACTGGAACATAGCCGAGCGCGACCATTTCCTCGGGTGTTGCGCCAACCACCAGCCAGTCGGTTTCATCGCTGGCATAGTTAAGTAGTTTGTCGCGAACAGCTCCGCCAACCCGATAGATTTTCATTTGGTTTCCAATGTTTGAGCCAGCCCGGCCTGCCGGTTGGTCTGCGCTGTGTTTTTATAGGTTTTCTGTCAACGCTCTAAATAAAAGTCTCTGCACAAGGCGCATTACCTGACCAGTATCGTTGGGCTGTATTGTAAGGCGCGCCGGGTTTGACCTCAATCAATAAGGCTGTCGACGGCGCCGAGCTTATTCGTCTGCGCTAGTCGCCAGTGTTTGCAGGGCTTGCTTATCGAGTATCTCGATCTCTTTTTTATTTACCTTGAGCAGATTTTTTTTCTGCAGGGCGCCGAGCACACGGCTGACGGTTTCCACTGTAAGGCCAAGATAACTGCTGATTTCGCTGCGTGACATAGGCAGCCACAGGCGGGTGGGAGAGCGTTTTTGTTGCGCCAGCCGATCGGAAAAACTGAGCAGCAGACTGGCGACTTTTTGCTGCGCTGAATGCCCGGCGAGCAGTGCAATCAACTTTTGGTCGGCATTGATCTCGCGGCTGATCAGTTTCATAACATATTTTTTGATAGCTGGAATCGCATCGCCAAGCTGCTCCAGTTTTTCGTAGGGTATTTCACACACCGAGGTGGTTTCGAGGGCGATAGCGGTGTTTTGATACTGATCGTCGGCGAGGCCATCCCAGCCAAATATCTCTCCGGGCAGATAGAAGCCGGTAACCTGTTCGCGGCCCTCGCTGTCGAGGCAAAACGATTTAACCGAGCCGCTGCGCACGGCATAGATCGAGGTAAAGGCTTCACCGCTGTGAAACACCTTTTCACGGGGCTGCAGCGGTTTTTTGTGTTCAATAAACTGGTCCAGCTTGTGGCGCTCCCCCTCATCGACCGCCAGCGGCAGACACAGATTACCCATACGGCAATCCTGGCAACTGATCGAGTGGGTCAGATGCGCAGGAAGTTGTCTGGCAATGTGCTGGATGGTGATTGGTTGCGTAGCGATGTCCATCTATTTGGGCCTTTCCTGTGCAGGTTTCGGGTAAGGTCTGGTGAGAGCTCTCTGCTCAATCGATACAAATTACTATAGACCCTGAGTTGACTTATATCATTTCAGTTTTTGCCATTATTGGATTATTTCGCCGCCCGCAAAATTGCCAACTACACTGAAAACAGTGTCGATATTGCTTTGCAGTGATAGTTGGAATGGGAGCTGGAACGGGAGTTGAAATGAAAAACAGTCTGGTAGTGTTGGATGGCTCAAGCAGTGACGAGCATGTGTTGGGGCAGGCGGTGCAGTTGGCGACTGCCAGTGGAGGTGATCTTCATCTGTTTATGACTGTCTACGATCCGATTGAGGAGCTCAACCGCTATGTCGGGTTTGATAATTATCGGGAAGTGAAACAGGCGATCCTGGACGATGCGGAGGTCAAGCTGCGTCGGCTCACCGATAAATTTGGTGACCACTTTTCATCGACCATGCATTGGGGACGGCGCTGGCACTTCAGCGTTGTCGCCGAGGCGGAGAGGCTTGGAGCGGATCTGATTATCAAGGCGGTGCATCGACATTCGCGGTTGGCTGAATTTTTACACACCCCGGAAGACTGGCATCTGCTGCGCGATTCCAGCTGCCCGGTGTGGCTGGTCAATGACACTGCGGAGCATATAGACAAGGTGGTTGCCGCTTTCAGCACATTGGAAGAGACCGAGGAGCACCGCGCTCTCGGTGAGCGAGTGCTGGAACAGGCCCGCGATCTCGCTACCGCTCTGGGCACCGAACTTCACGTCGTCTCAGTGGTGCCCGACTGGCTGCACTCGCAGACAATTATCGGCCCAATGCCCGGAATGCCGGGCCAGTTCCCGACGGTGCTGGCTGATCTCGGTGAGCAGGCCCTCGAACGGGCTGAGGAAATTCTCGAGGACACATTGGATCGATTGCATATCAGTGCGGATATCACCGAAGTGCGCAGTGGGTTTGTCGATATCGAACTGGCCGAGGCGGTGGGTGACCGTGGTGCGCTGGTGATTGGCAGTGCCGCGGCGCGAAAAATGTCAGGTAAAGTTGCCGACAAACTGTTTGGCAATACCTCGGAGAAGGTTATTCACCATGTTCGCGGCGATGTTATGGTGGTTCATTAACTGTTAAGTGCCCAGCCTCTATTTTAAATAGCCCGGCCTATTTTTCCGTTCCCCCCCAAATCACATTCAGACGCTTGTCGCGACCGCAGCCCCAGCGGTAATAGTTGTAGCGAACCGGGTTTTTCAGATGGTAGTCCTGGTGATAATCCTCGGCTTTATAGAAGGTCATCGCGGGGGTGATAGCTGTGGCGACGGGCACCTTGAGCGCACCGCTGGCCTCCAGCGCTTGCTTTGAGTCTTCGGCAATCTTTTTCTGCTCCCCGGTCTGATAAAAAATCTCGCTGCGATACTGCTGGCCGCGATCACAAAATTGCCCGCCGCCATCGGTGGGGTCGATGGTCTTCCAGAAATACTCGACAAGTTCGGCATAGCTGATGGCGCTGTCATCAAAAATCACCTCGACCGCCTCGACATGGCCACTGTCGCCAGCGGAGACCTGTTTGTAGGTCGGGTTTTGCAGATGACCGCCGGTGTAGCCGGAAGTGGCTGAAACCACGCCGTCGAGTTTTTCAAAATCACTCTCGGTGCACCAAAAACAGCCGCCGGCAAAGATGGCGCTCTGCTCCTTAGCGTTGCTGTTGAGCGCCACAAGGCTACAGAAAGTCAGGACAATTAATGAGGTGGTAAGGGCGAAACGGTTTTTCATCTCGGCTTGCTCCATGCTGATAAAAATAAAATCTGTCGACACCAGAATGTCTACGCGGCTAACAGTGTTAAGGATTGGACTGCAGAACAGATGATAGTTCCGGGAGGATTTTGATCGTCTGATCTGACTTATCAACCTGCCGCCCTGAGACAGAGTATAGAAGGCCAACGCCTGGTGTCGCAGCTGATTTGGCCGGTTAATTTAAGCTGCCGCCAAAGAACAGTAAAAATAACTTTTAACTTATTGAAATAGCTGAATTTTAATTTCTTGACGAAAGTCGGTTTTCGACTTATTTTCGCAACTTTATTGGGATGGCCGCCTCCGGGTGCGACAGGCAATTATCAGGAGCAAGGGGTTTTTGCCAGCCGTGACAGATTTTAAACTCGAATCACATGATGCTCGTATAAATTTGGGTTTTTGGAAAAGGAAAAACAATGAGCGACGAAGATCTGGATACAGATGATGACTTCGAAGAAGATGATGATGAGGTAACCGAGATCTCTGAGAAGCGTCAATCCGCCATCGATCTGGAATCCCGCCGACGCCTTGAGCAGAAACTCGAGGAAGCCAGAGTGAGAAAGCAGACGCAGGATTACGATTTCGATTTTGACTAGGTTAGACTAGCCTGGACTAGCTGAGTCTATATTGTTGCTTCACTGCCTGCTCCGGGATATCCCGGGGCAAAAGATTCTATCCGCTGCCGCCGATCCCGCGGCAAATCAATCAGACAGATTTTTACCACATTCGAAGGCTAATTTTGGCATAATGCCCCACGCCAAAATGTTCATGCAGCCCGGATTATGTCTCTGTCGTCATCCTCGTTATTGAGTATCGAAAATCTCGCCTTTGAGCGCGACGACAGCCGCCTGTTTGACGGCATCAATCTGACCGTTAATGGTGGCGATATTTTGCAGATTGAGGGTGCCAATGGCAGCGGCAAAACCACCTTGCTGCGGCTGCTCACCGGGGCCCTGCAGCCCAGTGCCGGGCGTATCAATTACCAGGGCCAGCCAATCTCCGAGAACCGCTACGATTACCTCGCCGATATGCTCTATATCGGTCATCAACCGGCAGTGAAACTAAACCTTACCGCCGAAGAAAATCTGCGCTGGATGGTCGCCAGTGCCGCCAAGTCAAATCGGGTCGCGGTTGCCGACGCTCTCGCCGAAGTGGGGTTGGCCGGCTACAGTGATATTCCCTGCTACACCTTGTCCGCCGGGCAGCATCGGCGCGTCGCACTGGCGCGGCTGTTGATCAGCGAAGCGCGGCTCTGGTACCTGGACGAACCATTCACCGCGATCGACAAACAAGGCGTGAGTTTGTTGCAATCCTGCCTGCAGCACCATGTGGCCCAGGGTGGTCTGGTGGTGCTCTCAACACATCAAGATCTGGCGCTCAACAATGTGCGTAAGTACAACCTGTTGTCCCGCGCGGAGTATCTGGTCTGATGGCCCGGCAGATGGATAGCGGATTTCTCGCCTGGCTGCGCCGCGATCTTTTGCTAGCCTGGCGCCGTCGCGGTGAAGTGGCCAGTCCGGTGTTGTTTTTTATCATGGTCTCGACATTGATTCCGTTGGGCTTAACCCCGGAATCCACGCGACTGGCCGAGGTTGCCGCGGGCATGGTCTGGGTAATGGCGTTGCTGGCCACCCTGTTATCGGTGGACGGCCTGTTTGCCAGCGATTATCAGGACGGCAGTCTCGAGCAGATGCTGATCACGCCGCAATTATTACCGCTGCCGGTGCTGGGAAAAATTACTGCACACTGGCTGACCACTGGTCTGCCTCTAACGCTGGTGTCGCCGCTGCTGGGGCTTATGCTGTCACTTCCAGCCGCTGGTTTTATACCGTTGCTGTGGAGTCTGGCGCTGGGTACCGCCTGTTTAAGTTTGATCGGCGCCGTGGGTGCGGCCCTGACTGTGTCGCTGCGCAAAGGCGGCCTGCTGCTGACGCTGCTGGTGATGCCCCTGTATATGCCGGTGATTATTTTCGGCAGTGCGTCGGTAAGTTATGCCATCGACGGCATCAACTGGCTGCCACCACTGGCTGTGCTTGGAGCGCTGTGCGCCGCCGCTGTTGCGCTCTGCCCTCTGGCTGTGGCCGGTGCGCTGCGCGCGACGGCCAGCAATTAGCCCGTCAGTCATTGAGAATGGAATAGGCTTGAAGTTATGAATTTGTTTTCCGACTGGACCTGGTTTCACCGACTTGGCTCGCCGCGCTGGTTTTATCAAAACAGTGGTCGCTGGCTGCCATGGTTATCTGTGGTCACGTTAGTCGTGCTGGCGACCGGATTGGTCTGGGGGCTGGCTTTTGCCCCGGCTGATGCC
Organism: Porticoccaceae bacterium; assembly: GCA_023255165.1. GTDB lineage: Bacteria > Pseudomonadota > Gammaproteobacteria > Pseudomonadales > Porticoccaceae > HTCC2207. The sequence goes on from JALRJD010000068.1 coordinate 12,664, forward strand.
AAACAGGGCAACAGTTTTCGGATTATCTATATTCATGTGCCAGCTTCGTTTTTGGCGCTGGCGGGCTACTACATTATGGCCATTGCGGGAGCTGTGGGCCTGATCTGGAAAATGAAACTATCCTATATGGTGATGAAGTCAGCCGCGCCGATTGGCGCAGTGTTGACCTTTATTGCTCTGTTTACCGGTGCGGTGTGGGGTAAGCCGACCTGGGGAACCTACTGGGTTTGGGATGCGCGTATCACCTCGATGTTAATTCTGCTGTTTCTCTACGCTGGCGTGATGGCTTTGCAATACGCCTATCACAGTGTCGATGCGGCGAGTAAAGCGGGCGCGATTCTGGCGCTGGTGGGCACGGTTAATATCCCGATTATCTATAAATCCGTCGACTGGTGGTACACCTTGCACCAGCCGGCTACCATCAAACTGACGTCGGCGCCGAGCATGCACCCGGATATGTTTCAGCCGCTGCTGGTGATGATTGCAGGTTTTTATCTGTTTTATGCGCTGGTGTTGATACTGCAAACCCGCAATGAAATTCTGCGTCGCGAGCGCAATACCAGCTGGGTCCGTGAGCTGGCGGCGGCCAAAATGACAACAAATACCATAGCAAACGAGGCAAAGAGCGAATGACCATGTACTTTGCCAATTTTGACCAATTGATTGCCATGGGCGGCCATGGTGTCTATGTATGGTCAGCTTTTGCGGTGACGGTTGCCGCGATGCTGTGGCTGGCTGTGGCGCCGGTGATTAAACATCGGGCGCTGCTTAATGATATTCAGCGTGACTCCCAGCGAAACCGGCAGCGGCAGCGAGATAGTCAGCGACAAGACCAGAATCAACAGGCAGGCCAATCCGCTGCTGTGAGCAATGCTACAACCGATAGCCCATCGAACCAAAGCGAGGAAGATTTTTAATGCATCCACTGCGCAAACAACGTCTGCAGTTAGTTATTTTACTGGTCGTCGCCACCTCTCTGGTTGTCGGTCTGGTGCTTTATATGCTGCGCGAAAACGGCAACTTCTTTTACACCCCCGCAGAAATTATTGGTGGTGAAGCGCCGCGCGATGTCTATCTGCGTGCCGGTGGAATGGTGGTGGACGGTTCACTGCAGCGCGCTGAAGATTCTCTGTGGGTACAGTTTAAGGTCACCGATGGCATTGAAACCCTGACCGTTGAATACAGCGGCATACTGCCCGACCTGTTTGCCGAGGGCGAGGCGGCGATTGCCTCCGGCATCGTCGACGACAATCTGGTGCTGCAAGCCAGTGAGATTTTGGCCAAGCACGATGAAAATTACACGCCACCCGAGGTGGCCGATGCCATGAATGAGGCCTATAAACAGAAGCAAGAAAATAAAGAGGGTTCCCTGTGACAGCTGAACTGGGTCATGCGGCATTAATTATCGCGCTGTGCTTTTCGGTGGTTCAGGCGGTGGTGCCGATGGTGGGCTCCTTTGCCGGCTACCGCAGCTGGATGCGACTGGGGCACTCAATGGCACTAGGCCAGTTGGCCTTTGTTGCTGTTTCATTTGCCTGTCTGGCCGCGGCATTTTTGCAGGACGATTTTTCACTGCAATATGTGGCCAATAATTCCAACACTCTGCTGCCAACCCATTTCAAGTTCAGCGCAGTTTGGGGCGCCCATGAGGGTTCGCTGCTGCTGTGGGCACTGATTCTCGCCGGCTGGTCCGCCGCGGTAGCGCTATTAAGTCGTCATCTGCCGCTGGTGCTGTCGGCGCGCGTGCTGTCGATACTGGGCGCCATCTCGGTGGGCTTTGCGCTGTTTTTATTACTGACCTCCAATCCTTTTGCGCGCATTCTGCCGTTTTCCCCCAGCGAGGGCGGTGACCTCAACCCGCTGCTGCAGGACTTTGGTCTGATCGTGCACCCGCCCATGTTGTATATGGGTTATGTCGGTTTTTCCGTGCCCTTTGCCTTTGCCGTGGCCGCGCTGATTGGCGGTCAGTTCGACAGCGCCTGGGCGCGCTGGTCGCGACCCTGGATCAACAGTGCCTGGGTATTTCTCACCATCGGTATCACCCTTGGCAGTTGGTGGGCCTATTACGAGCTGGGATGGGGTGGTTGGTGGTTCTGGGACCCGGTAGAAAACGCATCATTTATGCCCTGGCTGGTGGGCACGGCGCTGGTGCATAGTATCTCCGCAACTGAAAAGCGCGGTGTATTCCGCAGCTGGACATTACTGCTGGCGATATTGGCTTTCTCGCTGAGTTTGCTGGGAACCTTTATGGTGCGCTCCGGTGTGCTGACCTCGGTTCACGCCTTTGCCAGCGATCCCGAGCGCGGTGTTTTTATTCTCGCGTTTCTC
>JALRJD010000093.1 GCA_023255165.1 Porticoccaceae bacterium
ATTACCCGGATGCTAGAGAAGCATTCGAATGTCTCAGTGGTTATGGCTCGCGGGAATCACGACTCAGAGACGGCGATAGCGATCGCCATGATTCTGGCTGACCGATACGCGAAAGAGCCGAGAGTGACCATTCTGGAGCCGAACGGATTCTTTACCTACACGACGCTCTTCCGATCTGACAGGGCCAGTCGATTGAGTGCCGGTTGCTCGGCAACCCACTGCAACGCGGCAGCGAAGTCAGCACAACATTCATTGTGTAACAGACGGCCGTTTTGTTGGTCGACCACCAACTCGCGCACACCAGACGCATCCAGTGCCACCACCGGCACGCCACTGGCCATGGCCTCACTGATGACCATGCCCTGGGTTTCGCTCTTTGAGGCAAAAGCAAAGACATCCATCGCATGGTAGGCATCGGCAACCTGATCGAGTTTGAGATTGCCGACTCTAACCAGTTGTGCGCCGAGACCTAGGCGCTGGAAAATACCGGCCACAGTCTCTTCCGCCGGGCCGGTGCCAACCAGCAAAAAGCAGCATTTTGGCCGATGGTGGTCGTGGCGGCCATATGCACCGTCGCTCCCGGCTTGGTATCGAGAGATAAATTCAGCTACTGAGGTGGCCAGAAAGGGCAGGTTTTTCTCTTCCGCCAGGCGCCCCAAATGACCGACCACAAAGGTTTTGTCTGAAATATTCAGCGCCTTGCGCAGACGGCGCCCATTGCCGCTGGCAAAGCGCGCGACATCCACGCCGGTTGGCACCACGCTGGTGGCGGTTGTCACACCGCGTTGTTGCAGCAGCTCGGCGATGCTCTGGCTGGGGGCAAATACCTGATCGGCAAGATTGCAATAATGGGTTGCCAGTTCAATGGCAAAGTTCTGCATGGCCGGTGAATCCCCCGGCACATAATGGGTGTATTGTTCATAGAGCGTATGGTGGGTGAACACCAGCGGCAGATTGCGAAAGCGGGCAATGCGCAATGCTGTCATGCCCAGCAAAAACGGATGGTGAGAGTGAATAATATGCGGCTGAAACTGATCCAGCCTGTCGCTCAACAGCCCCGAAACCGGCAGCACCACCGAGAAGTCGCTGCCATTAAACTGTTGCAGAGCCGGAATTCTGAGCACATCGGTTTCATCTTTAGGCATCCGGGAAAATTCCGGGGCCACGATCAATACGCGATGGCCGAGCTTTCGATACTGCCGGGCAAAGGCCTCCACTGACCGCGCCACGCCACCGACATGGGGCGTGTAGGTATTGGTAAACATCACGATATTGAGTTTGGTGTTATCCATGATTATGGGTCCAGTGCAGATTTATTTTGAGCGTGGCTTTTGCTCCCCGGTTTCCAGACGGTTCTTGGCCCATCGATTGAGGAACAGCACCGCCGCCACAACCACCACAAAGCCGAGAATATAAACTGCCCAATGCAACGGCCCCCAGTCGCTGTGGCGTTTGCCCAGCGTGGCAATATCAACCGCCAGCGAGCCGAGATAAACATTGTGCAGTGAAAAAGGGATAAACCCGAGAAGACTGGCAGCCCCGAAGTGGCGCAGCGGCACATGGGTCAAACCAAATAGATAATTGGATAACTTGCCAGGGAAAAACGGTATCAGTCGGCTTAACAGAACAATCCTGAAACCCTGATTGTCGATTGTCCCGCTTATCAGATTGAGCTGATTGTTGGCGAGAATATAGTGCTGCAGCCGCTCGGCAAACAGATAGCGGGCAACCAGAAACGACAGACAGGCGCCGATAGTTGTGCCGATAACCACCGCAATCGTGCCGGCGGTCACACCAAAGACAAATCCGGCGCCGGTGGTAAACAACACGCCTGGCAGCACCAGAACAACCACCGCCGCTATAATCAAAATAAACCAGAAAATCGCCCACATGCCTTGGGTATCGAGCCATTTCAAAGTGTCAATAATCTGCTGATCAATATCCAGCGCCAGCATAATCAGTAACACAACCGTCACCACCGCAATACCGATCGCAATGCTTTTCCAAAGCGTTAGTTGCATTGGCATGGTTGCTCCGGCACGGGAAACGTTAAGCTCATACGAGTGGCCTTGTTGTTTTGTCTGTAGCGCTACCCCAAATTATTAGACGGCACATCCGGGAAAATCTATTGACGATAATCAAAGAGTTGTCGCGGGCGGATGGTTTTGGATTTGTTGCTGATAGTGAGGTCTTGATCCTGAGGGGGGTTATTTAGGCTGATCCGGCTCTGCTGGAATTGGCGCTGGCCGTCTGACATTGACCAGATTGCCGAATAGCATCAATGCACCACCAACAAGCAACACCGGCTCAAAGGCCTCTGCGTAGAAAAGCACGCCGACCACCGCGATCAGCGGAAGGCGGAGGAAATCGAGGATGACAACGGTTGTCACCTGCGCGGTTTGCATCGCTTTTGCCATGCAGTAATGGGCGGAGAGTGCGGTTAACGCGATGGCCAAAAGCCAGAACCACTGGACCCCAGCCGGCGTAATCCATACCGGCAGGCACAGGACCAAACCGATGGGCAATTGAATGGCACACATAAAAAACAGAATTGAGATTGGATCCTCTGTGCTGGTCAGCGATTTGGTTGCCGTGTGAGAGACCGCGTAGCAGAGAGCAGCGCCGAGAACGATCAGCGATGCGCTGTCGATAATCTGGTAGCCGGGACGAACAATAACCAGAACACCGATAATTCCCAGAGCGATTGCTGCGACTTTTCGGGCGGTGATCTGCTCGTGCAGAAACACTGTGGCAAATATTGCTGTCCACACCGGAACGGTGAATTCCAGAGCAAAAACCTCGGCGAGAGGCAGTATTCCAAGGCCCACAAACCAACCATATTGACCTGCAAAATGAAACAGATTACGAACGCTGTGCAGACCGATTCTGTCGGTGGTGATAATAGGCGACAGGCGGCTTTTGGATCTGGAGCTGAGCAAAATGAGCGAGATATAAACAAGCCCGATAACACTGCGTGAAAAGAGTATCTGAAATACGGGCAACGCCCCGTCCAGCTCGCGGACCCCGATCGCTATCAGGCAGAATGATATTAAAGCGCCTAGCATCCAGATCGCAGCTTTCATTGGGTCTTGCTCCATGGGGGGGTGATTGATGGTGCGTAATGCGCTTTATAGTAGACCTCAATGATCCCGGGCCACAAACAAAAAATCCCCCACACTTGCGTGTGGAGGATTGTCTGTTTGGTGGAGCCTAGCGGGATGATTCGGCCTTTGGCCTCACCTCTTCGAGGCCGCCCTGAAGGGCGTTCTGCGTCGCTACGCTCCTTGTGAACACGCTTTCAGCGGTTCGATGCTGGCTGACCACAAACAAAAAATCCCCCACACTTGCGCGAGTGGTTTTGAATGGGTTTGGGCAGTGCCTCTCGCGGGATGATTCGGCCTTTGGCCTCACCTCTTCGAGGCCGCCCTGAAGGGCGTTCTGCGTCGCTGCGCTCCTTGTGAACACGCTTTCAGCGGCGGCTGGCAACAAAAGATCGCCAATCTATATTGACGCGCCCATACGCGGGATGATTCGGCCTT